>CAZTEE010000125.1:0-5320 GCA_964611775.1 uncultured Phycisphaeraceae bacterium
GCCCCCGGCCCGGCCGGAATCGGGGATGATGACGTCGTAGCGGAAGAAAGGCTCGATGTCGTCGGTGACGAAGTAGCCGCCCTGGACGAGGAAGCCGTAGTCGTCGGTCGAGCCGCCGGGCCCGTTGCTGTCGGTCAGGAGCGCGACGCCCATCGCGAAGATGTTCCAGCCGTCGCCCTGGACCATCACGTCGCCGGTGAGGGCGAGCGTGTCGGTCTCGATAGTGCCGATGCCCGCGGGGGGTAGCGGGCCCGGGACGTGCGGGCTTTGTTCGAAGTGGGCCCCGCCGCCGAGTTTCACCCCGAACGCCGAGCCTCGCGGCGAGGAGAACGAGTTGAACTGGTCCCACGTCGCGTCACCGAACTTATATTCCCAGCGCGTGGTCACGCCCCAGTCGGCGGGGTCGGCGGCGAGGTCGGAGTTCGCCGAGCGGATGCCGTCGTTGAACCCCGCCCAGAAACGCCAGGCGTCCGCCTGATAGTGCAACCAGACGCCCTGCGCGAACCCCTGCGCGAAGACCGCGTTCACTACCGACTGATCGACCGCCAGGCTGTGCGTGTCATTGATTACATCCTCCCAGAGGATCGGCTCGCGGTACTGGCCGGCGATGAGGATCAGCCCGTTGTCGAAGACGTAGCCCGCGAAGGCGTCTTCGAGTGTAAACCCACCGCCTTGCCGGTTGAATATGCCCTGGATGCCGTAGATGAACTTGTCGTAGATCTGCCCGTCGAAGCGGATGACGGTGCGGGGGTTGGTGAAGCCGGACTCGAAGTCGTCGGTGGCGGGGTTGCCCAGGCCGTCGTCGCCCTCGTCGCGGAAGTTGAGCGTGTAGCGTGTCTGGATGACGCCCGAGACGTTCAGCCGGAACGACCCGTCGGGCGAAGCGAGGAAAAACTTGCCGTCGTGCCCGGCGTTAGAACCGGACTGGAGCAGGCTCGAGCGGGTCTCGGCGTCGGCGAGCATGTCCGCGACAAGCGCGCGGACCTCATCGGTATTGAGTTCCCGCGGGACCGGCGTCGCGGCCGGCGCCGCCGATACGAGCAGGCCCGCCCCAAGCAGCCCGGTCGTTGTCACGATGCCTCTCATGAGACACATCCTTTCCCTGTTCTCCCCCCCGCAGGCCCGCCCCGGACGCCGGGATCATGCCGATTGAAGCCGACCGAGCGGAGAACTGGATAAGACGATACTCTTATCGGTGAATGATGCAAGCCGACCGCTAGCCCGGTCGTAGCGGTGGAAAAGTCGCCCGACGGGCGCCCGCGATGGAGGGTCCTTGCCCGATCTCAACGCCCAACTCGGCCGCATCGGTGTGATCGGAGCGGGGGCGATGGGCTCCAGCCTCGCCGCGATCGCCGCCCGCGTCGCGCCGGTCGTGATGGTCGTCCGCAACCCCTCCCAGGCGGCACAGATCTTCGATCGGGGCGTGGTCGTCGCGGGGATGATCGACGCCGCCGCCCGCCCGCTGTTCATTCCGATTCGCATAGTGTTTGTCCTTTGTCAGTTACATGCGCCCGATTTCCGTGCACGAGCGCAAGCCCGGCGAGCAGCGCGAGGTTCCTTGTCGCGCCGAGCGCCGCCGACCCGGACGCCGGGCCGGACGGGTTCACGCCGAAACACCCGCGCCCGTGTGAACCTTAGAAAAATGTAACGGGCGCCGGCGCCGACTGGCTGCTGATGAGCAAGGTGGATCTCGGAATCCACCTGCGCGCCTCCTCGGACCAGAGCAGAACATATTCGCGGACAACTGTATCTCCGCGGATCGTCTCGATGGGAATTCGGATGATAGCGAGAGGCGCATCTGACTTCATTAGCATCCGAGTGCTCGTCGGGAAGCGGAAGTTGCTAACATAACTTGTGATGCTCTCCCCCGCGGAGGCAGGTTGCCTGCGGTGCTCCGAAGCCCGGGAGAACAAATCCACTCTCACTCGATGCACATCGATTCTTGAGATTGCCGCTGGCGATCCTGCCGCTGGCCAACCCGATCCCAGTCTGGCTCGATCCGCTTCCTGGAGAATGAGTGATCCGCCCCACGACTCCATCAGCGCGACGTGATCGTCGGCGGTCCCAGCGGCGACGACTTGCACCATGTCAGATGTTTGTCTTGCGAGCAGTTCCAGTCGCTGTCGAACACTCGCTCCGATACCGGCTGATCCCTCGGCGGCGTCAAATATCGCTGTGTAGAGGCGATCAGAATCTAGAATTTCTGCGAGTGAGATCGCCGATTCACTCAGGTCCGGGATTCCTGCATGAGCGGGATCATGGCGCCCGACCGCGGCAGGCGGACCGCTCGAACGCACAATGAACGCGATAGAAGCCGCAATCGCGATCATCGAGATGCCGATCCAGATTTTCTGTGAGCCTCTATACATAAATATCCTTCGATCACGGGAGGTCATCGAAAATTTCTAGCTCGTTGATTCCGCCCTGCCCGTACGGATCGTCGCCGGGGCCGCCGCACCACACGTAAAGGAATGAACCGTCTTCCGTATGCCTCCAGTTCGCCCAGCAGCCAAGCGGAGGCCCGTCCAACGGCAGCGGACAACAAGTAAATCGGGTCATGACGACGCATCCGGAATCGCTGAACAGCGAATAATGACAGCATGAGTGATCGTACGAGCACGGAATCGGCTCTTGCAGGGGGCAATCTTCGCCGACGATGATATCACACACCGTCTCGCCTTGGAATGGCTGACCGATCCCTCGCATCGCGAGCGCAAGGCCGGCGAGAGTGGCGATGATAGCCGCACAGTCGCGCCACAACGGATTACTCATCGTGCTCTCCTTGTCCCGCAGACCGGGACTTCTGCGATCGTGGGATCGCGAGCAATAGCCCGCTCATTATTGCTATATTTCTTGCTACATCCGATGTGACAGCGACGGGCTGAGCACCGTATATTTCGAGAGATAAACACCCGCAACCCGGAGAGCCTGAATCCAGAAAAATAAGTAGATACGCGGTAAATAAGGACATCATCGCTATTGCCGCGATCCGAGCGAGAGGGCGTGCGATCGGCACGCATAGTCCGATCCCGACTGCGGTCTCCGACGCGACGACAGCGGCGCTTACCGCCTTAGCGCTAGTCACACCGCTTGATAATCCGGCAGAAAGTGCGGCTATGATCCCATCGGGGTGCAGTATTTTCATACTCGCGGCAAACAAGAACAAGGCCCCGATGCTCACCGTAATCGAGCCGCGAACCATCGTTGATATTCGTAGGCTTCGCATCTCAGTAATCACGGCCCTGGCTCCCGTCCCGGGTTGTCGCGATCGGAGACACGTAGCCGCCCTGCATCGAGTTCGGCACGCCCGGGCGTGCGTCGGCGAGCCGGCGCAGTTCGCTGTGCCCGTCGGCGAACGCGACGGGGCGGGGCGTAGTCGCCGAATTCCCGCGCGGGCGGCGCTGCTCGACCATGGCCCAGCGTTCGATGAGCAGCCCCTTCGCCGACGGGTGCGCGAACTCGTCGATGCTGACCGGTTGCAATTCCTCCGGCGTCTGCCGGCCGCCGACACGCCAGAACTCCGGCGACGCCATCGCGGCCTGGGTCAGTATGTAGTCGCTCTGCGTCAGAGCCCCCGCCGATCGCGCAGTATTCGACGGGCTGTACCACGTCTCGTCGACGTCGGCGCCGCCGGCGACGAGAACATAATTCCATCCCGTCGTGTGCGCGAACCATGAGAACGACAGGTCCGATCCGTCCGGCATGCGGAGTGAGATCGTCGGATGGTTTCCGAAGACCAACGGCCCGCCGACCTGCGCGATCGGCAACCTTCCCTGCCTCGCGTAGGCCGATGCAAGAATCGAGTTCGCGCTCTGCTGAGAATTGACCAGCGACCGCGTGTCCACAGCGGCGGCGCGGGCGGCGAGGATCGCCGGGGTGGCGATCGCCAGCAGCACCGACACGACCGCCGTGACTACCAACACTTCAACAAGTGTTACGCCTAGGCTCGCGGGCGGTCGGCGAGAAGCGTCCCTCATGAACGTTCCTCCGGCTTGCGCCGGGCATAATACCCCCCCCCCCCCCCCCCGCTTGTCAAGTGGTATGGAGAGGGTTCGCACGCCGCTGTCGGCTCAGGCTTTCAGCGCTCGGAACGCGGCGATCGCGCGTTCGCGGCGGTCGGCGTGGTCGCAGATCGGATCGGGGTAGTCGAGCCGGGCTCTCGCCAGCGGCGGCAATCGCGAGGGGTCGTGCGCCGCCGCCGCGGGGATGTCGCGCAACTCGGGGATCCATTCTTTTATAAACGTGGCTTCGGGGTCGTGGCGCTCGCCCTGCGTTGTAGGGTTATAAATCCTGAAGTAAGGCGCCGCGTCCGTCCCAGTAGACGCCGACCACTGCCAGCCGCCGTTGTTCGACGCCAGATCCCCGTCGATCAGCCGTCGCATGAAGTGCGCCTCCCCCCGGCGCCAGTCGATCCACAGATCCTTTGTAAGAAACATTGCAACAATCATGCGCAGCCGGTTGTGCATCCACCCGGTCGTGTTCAGGCATCTCATCGCGGCGTCGACGATCGGGAAGCCGGTCCGCCCCTCGCGCCAGGCGTCGAAACCGGCGTCGTCGTCCGCCCAGCGCAGCCGATCCGTCGCCGGCTGGTACGCTCGGCCCATGCTCAGTTTCGGATTCGCGGCCAGCAGGTGCTTATAAAATTCACGCCAGATCAGTTCGCTGATCCATACGCTCGGCCCGTTCCTGCCCGCGCCCTTGCCGCGACCGCTGACGACGGCGCCGGCGTTCGCGTTGATCGCTGCGCGCAGGCACTCGCGCGGGGAGATCACGCCGTGCGCGAGATGCGGCGAGAGCCGGCTGGTCCCGCCCGCGGCGGGGGCGTCGCGCCGGTCGTGATAATCTTTTATTCGGCTCGATATAAATTCATTGATCAGCCGCCGGGCGTGCGCCTCGTCCGCGGGCCAGAGATCGCGCGAGGAGCGCCAAGGCTCGAAGCCGTCTGCATGTTCGGGGATCGGGTCGGGCTTGCTGACGAGTTCGGTCTGCGTGGTCGGTTCGTGCGCGTCGCCGACGCCGCCGAGTTCTTCGAGCCGAGTTATCCAGGCTTTTTTGAACGGCGTGAAGACCGAGTGCCGGCCGCCGGCTTTAGTGCGCACGTCGCCCGGCGGGAGGATGACCTGATCGTCGAACGACGCCGCGGTGCGCCCGGCCCGCTCGAACGCGGCGGCCACGGCCGCGTCGCGGCGGACTTCGTTGATCTCGTATTCACGATTGTAATATATCGCGTCGGCGCGGATCTCCTCGGCGAGGGAAAGCAGCGCGCCGGGCACGCCCGCGAAACGCGGCGTCTCGACCACCCGCAGCGCGATGTTCATCG
>CAZTEE010000126.1:0-5313 GCA_964611775.1 uncultured Phycisphaeraceae bacterium
GCGATGAGCGACCCGTCCGCCGACGCCGACCCCGACCACAGCGCGGGCGACGCGACGAAGGAGTTGGAATACAGATATGATGTTCTCGGCAACGGATAATTGCTCTGCACTGAGAGATCCGGCAGATCTACTTTCTCCCGCCCCGGCGAGACCCACGAGCCGTAATGCGCCTCCCAAGGCGCAACACGGGACACAAGTCCCGGCCAGAGCGTGCCGAGCGACCAGATCGAGTCCACGCCGATGATGAAATTTTCAGGCCACCATGGGACCGCGAGAAGACCCGCGGGCGTGTCTTGTGTTCGAGGCATCTGACCCGGCGCCGGATCACTCGACGACAAGAACGGCCAGATGCCGAACGCGGACGCGAAAGCGGACATATCCGCAGAGACAGACTGCGCGTTGACAAGCGATCGGAGCTCGCGAGCTCGAACACGGGCCCCTCGCAATGCGGGGAGCGCGATCGAGAATAGCACCCCGATCACGCCGATCGTCACCATAACATCGACGATTGTGAATGCGCGGGGTAGCCCGCAACGCGCACGATGGATGTTGTCGCCCCGACGCATCAGATCGGCGGCCAAGTGGGCATGCGGAACGCGGCTTGCTTGAGAGCCGCTTCGGACAACCCGCGGTGCACGTCCTCTCCTTCGTGGGACACGCGCGTCTCGACCGTGCGCCAGCGGCCAGTCCCCGGGTCGCGCGCCAGAATGATCCCTATCAACGCGAGCCGGCGCCCGCCTTCGCCGTCGCTGATAAGGACCGGAACCCGCGTCTCATACGAGCGGACCTCGTTGCGCCACGGGATCCTCCCGGCGACGCTGGTCACCATCCGGGGATGAGCCATGCCGCGGCGCATCATGTCGCTGAAATCGCTCTGCAACTCTCGCGCCCCGTCCGCATCGCGGAACACGCTGACTTCCGCGTGCTCGACCGCGATCGGCGCAAGTCCGAAATGCTCGGCGCCGTTTCGCCAGGATTGGAGAATCTTTTCACGCTCGTCATCCGAGAGCGGCTCGGTCCGGTCATACAGTTCTGTGACCGCTAGGAAATGATCCTCGTCGTGGACGAGGAAGGTTTCGAGAACCGCCGCGATCCGCGTCGCGTAGCCCGCGCGGTCCTCGTCGGAAAGAGACGCGAGGCCGTCGATCGACAGGCTCAGCGATCGAACCCGTTCGGCGAGATCGCGCAACGCCGCACGGGCTTCTTGAGCGTTCTCGAGTGACCTGAACGCTTCGTCGGGCAGGCGTTCGGCGGCGTCCTTCGGCGGTGTGAACGGGGTGTCGTGATGTTCGGCCCCGCTGGGCAGGTCGCCGCCGACCACTCTGACCCCACTCCCAAAGCCGAGATCCGGCCAAATCGCCCAGCCGGCCGCGATCAGCCCGGACAGCGCGAACAGCCCCGCGAAGATTACGCCGGGCCTGACCTTCAGCCCTCGCCGCGTCGAATCCGTAACCGAATGGAATTTTGTCGTGGCATTGTTCATGTGATTACCTCCGGCCGACGGCGGACCGCGGACCGCGCACCGCGCCGCGCCGCGCCGCGCACGATTCCATAGATCGTGATTTCTGAAGTCAGATCAGAGTGGGTTCACAGAACGTCAGGATTCGAACGGTTCCATCGGGGTTGCCCACGACGAAGAACGAGCACCCGCCCTCTGCGCCGGCGCACACTCTCAATGAGCAGTTGAGTTGAGTGGTGAGTGATTCCGGGATGCATAGGCCGCACAGCCGGGCGTCCGAGTCTCTGAACGGGATATTGATCACTTGTCCGAGAGCCGCCGAGGCCCAACCGGCGAGGCCGACGGCTACGAGCAGGATTGTTCTATGCCTTGGAAATAAACCCTTCCGATGCGGGAGACGTGTCATGATGGCGAATCCTTATTATAGGGTGAGTGATCTTTAAAGTTATCGACGGCTGGGGACTCAGCATACGATGAGGATCCGGCCTTCCTGGATGATGAACATGCACGGTTCATCGGCGCCTTCGCAGATTTGCTGCGCGCTGCCCAATCCGTCGATGGTGACGGCGCAGATGCGCAGACCGAACGGCGCCAGTGGGATCCTTACCACTTGTGCAGCGGCGGACCAACCGACAGCGCCAACGAGCGCGAGAACCACCGGAATCGCGATGTTCGTACCGCGACTACTCCGGGAGTCACAACGCCGAGGCCCGGCCTCTTCTGATTTCATAATGCCGCCTCCTGTCCCGCGGACGCGCGGTCCGCAAGCCGGGGCCGACCCGCCGCCGGGCCAGCCCTTGACGAGCCGGCCCACACGAGCCGGCCCACACGAGCCGGCCCATGTTCATAGCATTGACATTTATCGTGCGCCAGCGGGCATGTCAAGACATATGTCCAAAAAAGAATGAGAATCGCGCAAATCCCCCAACTTGGGGATACGTGCGGGACATGTCAGACGTGCGGCCCGGGCGGATCGGCTGCGAAAAGCGTATATGTCTGCGAAGATTGGCGGTTCCCGCCCAGCACGCGCGTCGGGCGGTATTACTAATACGTGTCACTCAGTCTCGCGCATGAAGGGGAAGAGGATGACGTCGCGGATCGAGCGTTGGTTGGTCAGGAGCATGACGACGCGGTCGACGCCCAGGCCCAAGCCGCCCGCGGGGGGCATGCCGACTTTCAGGGCTTCCAGGAAGTCCTCGTCCATGGTGCGGTAGGCCTGTTCCTCCTCGTCGGCGCCGGCGATCTGCTCGCGGAATCTGGCGGCCTGGGTGTCGGGGTCGTTAAGTTCGGTGTAAGAAGTTCCGATCTCCATCCCCGCGATGAACAGGTCCCAACGGCCGGCGAGGGCGGGGTTGTCGGGCAGGGCGCGGGTCAGCGGGGAGATGGCCGCGGGGTAATCGGTGACGAATGTTGGTTTCGCGGGGTCGATGGTCGGCTCGGCGGCGGCCTCGAAGAGTTCGTTGACGACGAAGGCGTCCGCCATCCCTTCGTGCCTGAGGTTGCGCTTGCGGGCTTCGTCGCGGGCGCGGGCGATGTCGGTGATCGGGAAGCCGAGGGCGTGCTCGAAGAGGTCGCTGTAGGTCATGCGCGCGAATGGCGCGCCGAAGTCGATTGTTATGTCTCCGAAGGGCAGGCGTACGCTCGCGGGGTCGATGTCCTCGGCGGAGGTGTCGGCGCCGGCGGTCGTCACGGCGACGAAGTGCGCGAGCGAGCGGAGGAGGCTCTCGGTGTGGTCGAGCATGGACCAGCAGTCGCCGAAGGCTTCATAAACTTCTATTGAGGTGAACTCGGGGTTGTGCCTGCGGTCGACGCCTTCGTTGCGGAAGATGCGTCCGATCTCGTAGACGCGGGGCATCCCGCCGACGAGCAGGCGTTTGAGGTGTAGTTCGGTGGCGATGCGCATTACGACGGGCATGTCGAGCGCGTTGAGGCGGCTGCGGAAGGGTCGGGCGGCGGCGCCGCCGGGCTTGGTGTGGAGGACGGGTGTCTCGACCTCGAGGAAGCCGCGCTCGTCGAAGTAGCGGCGGATGCGCGCGACGACGGCGCTGCGCATCTTGAAGACGCGGAGCACTTCCGGGTTAGCGTAGAGGTCGATATATCGTTTGCGGTATCTTATCTCGGGGTCCGCCAGGCCGGCCCACTTCTCGGGCGGCGGCGCGAGGCTCTTGGCGCCGATCGAGAGTGACGACGCCCAGACGGTGATCTCGCCGGTATTAGTGCGTACGAGCGGGCCGCGCGCGATGAGGATGTCGCCCATATCGCAGGCTTTTGCGAGGGCGAAGCCGGGTTCGGCGCAGTCGCGCCGGCTGACGGCGATCTGGAGATCGCCGGTGTCGTCGCGGAGGTTGATCCAGACGAGTTTGCCGTTGTCGCGCTGGAGCATGACCCGGCCGGCGACGGCGACGACGGGGCGCTCGTCGTTGAAGCCCGGCGTTTTGCCGAGTTCCTTGAACGCCAGGTCGGCGGCTTCGTCGTACCGGCGGGCGGCGTCGGCGAGCGAGACCAGGCCGGGCGTGCGCGAGCCGAAGGGGTCGAACCCCAGCGCTGCGATCGCGTCGCGGTTGGCGCGGCGCTGGGCCTCGAGGCGATGGACTTCCTCGGGAGTCTGGGTCTGGTTAGTTTCTTCGGTCATCGTGCGGGCATGGTACCGGCGGCAGGCAAGGCGCCGACATCCGACGAAGACGCGGGCTTATTTCGGCGCTTTATAAAACGGCAGCGGCGCGACGGTCGCGGCGAGTGTTCGCCCGGCGCCGGCGTCGATGGTGAGTGTCGAGCCGACCTCGGCGTGGGCGCGATCGACGTAGCCCATCGCGATCGGACGGTCGAGCGTCGGGCTCAGGCACGCGCTCGTTACTACACCGACCGCGGCGCCGATCGCGTCGGCGCCGCGGTCGGCGGCTGTAATCGGCATGCCCTGTCTGGCGCTGCGGCGTCCTTCGATGGTCATGCCGACGAGCGTGCGGGGCGTGCCTTGCTCGGCCTGTTTTTTCACGGCTTCCATACCTATGAAAGGTTCGTTGGGGGCGTGGTCGGCTTTGTCGAGGTTGACGGCGAACGCCAGGCCGGAAGACCAGGCGGGGATGTCCTCGCCGAGTTCGTGGCCGTAGAGCGGCATGCCGGCCTCCATGCGGAGCGTGTCGCGAGCGCCCAGGCCCGCGGGCCGGATCGCGGCGTCGGCGCGCGAGACGTCTACCTCCCGCTTGAGCATCGCGACCCCCATCCCGGCCAGGGACGCGGGCAGGACGGCCTCGACGCCGTCTTCACCGGTGTAGCCCGTGCGGCTGATGATCGCTTTGGCCATCAGCACGCCTTTGACAGCGAAGCGGTAGCGTTTGAGCGAAGCGATCTCGTCGCTGAACTTCGCGACGATCTCCATGACGCGCGGGCCTTGCAGCGCGACCATGGCGGTTTTCATTGTGCGGTCGTCGATGTTTACTTTGAGTTCGCCGCGGATGGAGTCGAAGTATTCGAGGAGTTTCTCGCGGTTGGAGGCGTTGACGACGAGCATGAACTCGTCGTCATCCAGGCGGTAGACGAGCACGTCGTCGCGCACGCCGCCGGCTTCGTTGCAGACAAGCGAATATCGGCACTGTCCGGGCGCCATGTCGCTGACCCGGCGTGTGCAGAGGCGTTCGAGGAATCGGCGTGAGTCGCGGCCGGTGAACCAGACCCGGCCCATATGTGAGACGTCGAACAGGCCGCCGGAGGATCGGACCTGCTTGTGCTCTTCGATGATGCCGGTGTAGACGAGGGGCATGTCCCAGCCGGCGAAATCGACCATGCGGGCGCCGAGGTCGCGGTGGAGGGTGTTGAAGGGAGTCTTGTGCACTGGCGGCTCCTGGATGATGCGGGCC
>CAZTEE010000127.1:0-5262 GCA_964611775.1 uncultured Phycisphaeraceae bacterium
TGCTGCGTCGAACGCGCCAAACTCGGTGGGGTGTGCCTGAACTGGGGGTGCATCTCGACCAAGGCGCTCCTCGCCAATGCCGAACTCCAGGAGAAGGTCGCGCACGCCGGCGAGTGGGGCCTCGAGTTCCAGAAACTCACCGTCAACTGGGAGAAGGTCATCGGCCGATCCCGCGGCGTGGCGGATAAACTCAATAAAGGCATCCACTTCCTCTTCAAGAAAAACAAGATCGAACATATCGAGGCCCACGCGAAGATCGTCCGCGGCAGGAAGGGCGACGCCCCGTGCGCCGTCGAACTCTACGACTGCGAGGTCGAGGAGACCTTGACGCACGCGCCGGCGAAGCCGCGCGAGACGATCACCGCGACGAACGTGCTCGTGGCGACGGGGTCGGTCGCGCGCGAACTCCCGTTCGCGAAGTTCGACGGCGACAAGATCATCGGGGCCCGCGAAGCGATGACGCTCGGCGCGATGCCCAAGAAGATGATCATCGTCGGCGCCGGGGCGATCGGGATGGAGTTCGCGTACTTCTATCACACGTTCGGGACGGAGGTGACGGTTGTCGAGATGATGCCCCGGATCCTGCCGGTGGAGGACGACGACATCTCGGTGGCTCTTGAAAAGCACTACAAAAAGGCGGGGATGGACCTCCGCACGTCCACCACGACGACCGCGGTCGAGAAGACCAAGACCGGCGTCAAGGTGACGATCGCGCCGTTCAAGGACGGCAAGGCCGACGAATCCAAGAAAGAAGTCCTCGAAGCGGACAAGGTGCTGCTCGCGGTCGGCGTCAAGGGAAGGTACGACGGGTTGTTCGATGATTCGCTCGGGCTTGAGACTGTGAAGGATCACATCAAGACGGACTACGACCCGGCGTCGTCGGAGCCGGCGCCTTTGGATTACAAGACGAATATCGAGGGGATCTACGCGATCGGCGACGTGATCGGCCCGCCCTGGCTCGCGCACGTCGCGAGCGAGGAGGCGATCCTCTGCGTCGAGCGCATCGCCGGGCACGACCCGATCCCGATGGACTACACGGTGATCCCCGGTTGCACGTACTGCCATCCGCAGGTGGCGAGCGTCGGCTTCACCGAGCGGGCGCTCAAAGAAAAAGGTCTGAAGAAAGGCGAGGACTACGACGTCGGCTCGTTCCCGCTCCAGGCGCACGGGAAAGCGATCGCTGCGGGCGCGAACGTCGGCGTCGTCAAGATCATCAAGGGCGTCCCGCGCGGGGAGATCCTCGGAGCCCACCTCATGTGCGATCAGGCGACCGAACTTATCTCCGAGATGGGCCTGGCGCGCCGGCTCGAAGCGACGACCGAGGAACTCATCGTCACAGTTCACGCGCACCCGACGATGTACGAGGCGCTGCACGAGGCGGCCCTCGCCGCGGAGGGCCGGGTCATCCACGGCTGACCCGGGATCGGGTCGGCGCAGATCGCGGCGGTGATAACGGGGGGCGACCATGCGCATCTGCTTCTACAGCGTTAAATCGTTCGACGGCGAGCCGTTCGATCGCGCGAACGAATCGCGCGGGCACACGCTGGACCGGCACACGGAACGGCTGTCGGAGAAGACGGCGCACCTCGCCGAGGGCTGCGACGCGGTCTGTGTGTTCGTGGGCGACGACGTCTCGGCGCCGGTGATCGACGCGCTCGCGGACCTCGGCGTGACGCTGATTCTGCTGCGGTCGGCGGGATTTAATCACGTCGATGTGGTCGCGGCGGAGCGGCGCGGACTTACGACGCTGCGGGTTCCCGCCTATTCGCCGCACGCGATCGCCGAGCACACGGTCGGGCTGATGCTCACGCTTAACCGCAAGATCCATCGTGCGTACAACCGCGTGCGCGAGCAGAACTTCGCCCTAGACGGGCTGCTCGGTTTCGACATGCACGGGAAGACGGTCGGTGTGGTCGGGACCGGACGGATCGGCGAGGTCGTGTGCGCGATCCTCGCGGGGTTCGGGTGCAGAGTCCTCGCCGCGGACCCGGTCGTGAATGATGTGTGTATCTCGTTGGGCGCCGAATATGTGTCGCTCACGCGGCTATTCGCGGACGCTGACATCATCACCTTGCATTGCCCGTTGACGCCTGAAACTAAACATATGATCGACGCCGCGGCCGTCGGCCGCATGAAGCCCGGCGTGATGCTGATCAACACATGCCGGGGCGCGGTCGTCGACTCGCGGGCGGTGATCGCGGGGCTGAAATCGGAAAAGATCGGCGCTCTGGGGCTGGATGTGTATGAAGAAGAGGCGGACCTGTTCTTCCGCGATCTCTCGGACACTGTGATCCAGGATGACGTGTTCATGCGGCTGCTGACATTTCCAAACGTCATAGTGACGGCGCATCAAGCGTTCTTCACGCGGGAGGCGATCGGTGGAATTGCGGAGACGACACTGGAGAACGCGACGTCGTTCGAGGCAGGATCGACGATCGCGGGCAACGTCGTAAGCAGCAGTCTCATAGCGGGTTGATGGGTCGGCGGCGCGGAGGGTTCCTGTCGAGCACCCGTGATTATTTCATTGAATTTTCGACAATAGGTTCTTGATCTGGGGACGAACGCCCGCCATACTCATGCGTGATAAGTACCCGCTGTGGGGCGGATGCGAGATCGGATTGTCGGCGCGAGCATCGGAGATCTGAGCATGGCGGGGAACAGGATGATCATGGCACGCGCGATTGTCGGGTACGGCGCGTCGTTGCTGTTAGCGTCGGCGACTCTGGTCGGCGGCGTGTTCAGCGGGATCCCGGCGCCGACGGAGAACGTGGCGATGTCGGCGTCGCTGCCTTATTCGATGTGCTTCGCGCCGGATACATCTCCCGAATACATCGAGAAGGTGTATCAGGAACTCATGGATAAGATCGGCGCGACGCTCGAGTTCAATCTGACTACGCGCTGGCCCGGCCCGATCGGGACGCCGGTGACTCTGACTTACAGCTTCGTTCCCGACATGACGCCGACGGAGAACGGGCCTAGCGAGTTGTTCGCGCTGCTGGGCGCGACGCCGCTGGGTGGCGACGCGAACGGCAACGGCAAGCCCGATTGGCAGGACAGGTTCCGCGAGATGTTCGACGTCTGGACCGCTATAACGGGCAATATTTACATCGAGACGGTTGACGACGGCGCGTTCTGGCCAACGAGTGAAGGGGCGCCGGGTGTCCGCGGCGATATCCGCATAGCGATGGCGACGATCGACGGGCCCGGGAACATCTGGGCGTTCAACTTTTTCCCGGGACAGATCCGGGCGGGGGACATGCTGCTCGATCGGGCAGACGCGTTCGCGTTCACGACCGCAGCGAATAACTTCCGTCTGTTCCGGAATCTGATCAGCCACGAGCACGGGCACGGTCAGGGGATCCTGCACGTCTGCCCGGCTGCGGGGCAGACCGGCGGGCGTACGAAACTTATGGAGCCGTTCATCGTGAGTGATTTCGACGGCCCGCAACTCGACGACATCCTCGCGTCCCAATCACTCTACGGGGACCGGTTCGAGCCGAACAACACGTTCACGACAGCCACAGAGTTGGAGAGCCTGGGTCTGTCGAGTGGGAGCAACCTCGTTCTACAGCAGTTGACGATAGTGGGAACCGAGTCGGATCAGTTCTCATTCACGGTCGAAGCGGGTTCAAAGCTTAATCTCGCACGGGCAGCGCCGGCCGGCACAACTTACCTGGAGGGTGCGCAGGTTTCGGGAGTGTGTGAGAGCGGCGAGCCGTTCGACGCGCTGCGCCAAGTCGATCTTATGTTGCAGGTGATCAACCCGTCGGGTTCGATCATCGCGACATCCAACGCGACCGGATTCGGGCAGTTCGAGGAGATCACGAATCTGAATCTGATCTCGACGGGAAAGCACACGATCCGGGTCAGCGGCGCCGGAGCTCCGATCGGAACGCAACTCTACGTGCTGACGGTCAATGTTGATCTCGGGCTGATCCCGGGCGATATCAACGGCGATCGAGCGGTCAACGGAATCGACCTGCTCACGCTGTTGAACGCGTGGGGGTCTGCGGGTATGGGCGGGGAAGACCTCAACGGCGATGGAGTTGTGGACGGCTCCGATCTTCTGATCCTGCTCAATAACTGGACCGGCTGAGCCACTGAACGCCGTGCGGTCCTATACCCTCGTTGCATAGGGCGTCCCGAGGATTGTTGGGATGAATGACCCAATCTTTGTGGCAAGCGCAAAGGCGACGGGGAGGAGTTGTACCCCGCCCGGACCAATTCTCGATATTTTTCTTGATCTGTCGCTCGGGGTGTGGTCTTATACTACGGACGGTAATTCCGAACGCCCCGAGTCGGGCGCGATTACCTCTGGATCTGTAGGCAATGAAAGCGGGCCGCCGTAGGGTGGCTCTAGGACGAAGGTTTCAGCAGGACCGGAGCGGTTTCTCCGGAGGAAAGGTCGAGGATGAAGAGCAGCATGATAGGGGTCGGGATGGCGCTGGTCGCGGGCGTCGTCGTGGTTGTAGCGGGTACGACGGCCGGTGTCGGCGCACCGTCGACCAGGCAGGCAGGGCCCGTAGTTGCGCCCGCGCAGTTCGGAGCGATGGAAGAGCGAGTCTCTGTGATCTTCGCGCCGGGCACGACCCCCGAGGATATGGTGGACGCATACACCAGGCTTCTCAAGACCTACGGCGTCCTCGGGCTTGAGCACATGATCGGCGGCGCGGGGTTGGAACTCCAGCCCTCCGGCGCGAGATGGAACGCTACACGCGGGACGCCGGTCGCGCTGACCTATTCATTCCCGAGCGACGGCGTGCCGACCGGCCAGGGGCCTAACAGCATCAACAACCGGCTGACCACGACCATCGGCGCAACATGGAAGACACGGTTCGCTCAGGCTCTCAACGAGTGGGCGGAGGTTACCGCGGTCACGTACACCGAAGTCAGTGACGACGACGTCGCCTGGAACACGCTGCCCGGCGGTCCGACCCGCGGCGACCTTCGCATCGTCGCCGGGCCGAACGACGGTCCGGGCAACGTGCTCGCGTTTAACTTCTTCCCGACCAACGGCGACATGTTCCTGGATGAGGCCGAAAACTGGGGTTCGGCGGCGAACGGCTTCCGGTTCTTCCGCAACGTCATTACCCACGAGAACGGCCACGGGATGGGGCTTGCGCACGTATGTCCCGTGCAGCAGACGAAGATCATGGAGCCGTTCCTCAGCACCGCGTTCGACGGCATCCAGTTCGACGACATCCTGGCGATCCAGTACCAGTACGGGGATCGTTTCGAGCCGAACGGGACGCTCGGCACGGC
>CAZTEE010000128.1:0-5250 GCA_964611775.1 uncultured Phycisphaeraceae bacterium
CCACACTAATGAAGCCCAGGGAATTCATCCCTGGGTTTCGGGCGCATCTCGCGATTTGTAAACCCCTCTGCGATCGCTCTGTTCTATCTGAAGCGCGTCACAGGCCGAGCGATTGTTCGATCGTGTACCGCCCCGCGGGTTTGCCGATTAGCCAGCGAGCGGCGCGCAGCGCGCCCGCGGCGAAGAGCCTTCGGTCCGCGGCTCGATGCGTCAGTTCGATCGTCTCACCCAGGCCCGAGAACCGGACCGTGTGCTCGCCGACGTTGTCCCCGCCTCGGATCGAAAGAATCTGATGATCGGCGAGGATCCCGCCGGCGTCGCGGATTGCGCGCGCGATGCGCAGTGCGGTGCCCGACGGCGCATCGCGTTTGCCCGCCCGGTGCCCCTCGACGATTGATATGTCGTAAGTCGGCCCGATCGCGCGTGTTGCGCTCGCTGCGAGCGAAGCCAGCAGCGTCGCGCCCAGCGAAGTGTTCGAAGCCTCGATGATCGGGATCTTCGCCGACGCGTCGTCGAGCGCGGCCCGGGTCGCGTCGCTCAGCCCCGTAGTCGCGATGACCAGCGCTGCGGAGTGCGCGACGGCCGACGCTGTCGCACGCCGGGCGCCGGCGTCGGTCGAGAAGTCGATCACAACGTCGGGCGGCGCGATCGGGTCGGCGTTGAGAGCCAGGGTGAGGTCGTTCGAAATCGCTTGATTTACCGATGATTCCGACGCGATAGCGCCGACGACGCGACAGTCGGCGTCGCGTGTGGCGAGTTCGACGAGCGCGCGCCCGACACGACCGGTCGCTCCCGAGATGAGAATCGAGATAGTCAAAGTGTTGCCGCTCCTTCGCGCGAGCGCGAAAAGTTCACTGAAGCACTTGCGAAAGTCCGCCCGATAGTGGTACAAAGTCTCTTGGGTCGGCGCTCTGCCGGCAGGTGGTGCTCCGAACACACCGACAGGAACCATCGCTCCGACCCGCCAACCGTTCCGAACGCGGAACAAGGAGAGCCATATGGCTAAGAAGCGTGCCACGAAGAAGGCGAGCCGAAAGAAAGCCGCCAAGAAGGCCACTCGGAAGAAGGCCACTAGCAAGAAAGCGACCCGCAAGAAAGCCGCCAAGAAGGCGACCCGCAAGAAGGCGACTCGAAAGAAAGCCACCCGCAAGAAAGCCACCCGCAAGAAGGCGACCCGTAAGAAAGCCGCCAAGAAGGCGACCCGCAAGAAGGCTCGCCGCAAGAAAGCCGCGACCTCCGCGATGTGAGATTGTCGGCGGCCCGAGGCCGGGGCGGCTGTTCCCGGTAGCCGGGTTGGAGCGCCACACAGACACCAGCAGGGTCGGCCCGTTCGGGTCGGCCCTGTGCTTTTTGGGCCTCGCGTCCGGCCGCGCGTCCGGCCGCGCGTCGCGCCGATCGCCCGGACCCGCGAAGCCCGGCCACACGGGCGCTCGCATGGGCTACTATGCCGGGCCGACCGGGTCGGGCCCGCGCGGGCCACGCCGACGGGTCGCGCAACGCATACACGAACGACCTCCACGCCATGACCCACGTTATCGCAGAGCCGTGCATCGGAACCAAGGACACCTCCTGCGTCGACGTATGCCCCGTTGACTGCATCCACCCCACGAAGGACGAGGCCGCCTTCGAGACCGCCGACCAGTTGTACATCGACCCCGACACCTGCATCGACTGCGGGCTGTGCGTGGACGAGTGCCCGGTCCGCGCGATCTTCGCCGAGGAGGACCTCCCCGCGGAGTGGTCGAACTACGTCCAGATAAACCTCGAGTATTACCAGAACAGTTGACCGACGCCGGGCGCGCTCACGTGCCGCCCGTTCAGTCCGCGAGGGATCGGCGGAGGTAGTTGATCAGGTCGATCTTCGTGATCAGCCCCAGGTACGCGCCGCCGGGTTCGACCACGATCGCCACGCGGTCGGCGCGGAAGATCGGCAGCAGATCCATCACCTTCGCCGATGGCGCGATCGTCTCCAGCCGGGTCGTCATGAAATCCGACACCGGCTTCATGAAGGCGTCCGCCCCCGCCGACACCGCCAGCAGCACGTCCCCCTCGTCGAGGATGCCGACGACGTGCTCGGTACGCACCGGGTCCACCACCGCCAGTTGCGAGACATCGTGCAGGCGCATCGTCTTATAAGCCTGCTGGACCGGGTCGTGCGGCTTGACGGTGTAATCCTCGTCCAGCCCGTGCCTGCGGGCGATGAGGTCGCGGAGATCGCCGAAGGTCTCGCGTTCGAGGAACCCGTTGTCCATCATCCAGTAGTCGTTGAACATCTTCGAGAGGTACTTCGCGCCCGAGTCGCAGATCAGCGTGACCACGTTCCGCGGCTCGGTCTGTCGGCGGCAGTACTCGAGCGCGGCGTGCAGGATGCACCCCGTGCTCGAACCCGACAGCACGCCCTCGCAGCGCAGCAGCCGACGCGCCGCCTGGAACGACTCCTTGTCCGTCACCGCGATCGCCTCGTGGACCAGGCTCAGATCGCAGATATCGGGGACAAAGTCCTCGCCCATGCCTTCGACGAGCCAGGCGCCCGGCTCGATCTTCTTGCCCTCATTCACGAGCGGCGCCAGGATCGACCCGGCGGGGTCCGCCAGCACGATCTTGCACCCCGGCGCGTGCTCTTTGAGGTATCTCCCGACGCCCGCGAGCGTCCCGCCCGAGCCTACGCCGCAAACAAAGGCGTCCGGGTCGGCGGCTGTCATCGCGCGGACCTGCGCGACGATCTCCGGGCCCGTGCCCGCGTAGTGAGCCTCGGCGTTGTGCGGGTTGGCGAACTGATTGATGTAATACGAGTTCGGCGTGTCGCGCGCGATCCTCGCCGCGACTTCCTGGTAATAGTCCGGATGCCCTTTCATTACGTCCGAGCGCGTCATCACGACGTCGGCGCCCATGGCGCGGAGGTGCTGGACCTTCTCCTGGCTCATCTTGTCGGGCATGACGACGATCAGGCGGTACCCGCGCTGACCGGCGACGAGGGCCAGCCCGATCCCGGTGTTCCCGGCGGTCGCCTCGACGATCGTCGGCCTGGGGTCGGCGCGCGGGTCGATCAGCCCCGACCGCTCCGCGCCTTCGATCATCGAAAGCCCGATGCGGTCCTTGATCGACCCGGCGGGGTTGGCGAGTTCCATCTTCCCGAAGAGCCGACACACGCCGGCGTCGAGATTCTTCAGTTCGAGCATCGGCGTGGCGCCGATCATCTCGAGGACGTTGCCGTACGTCGAGCCGGGCTGAATCTGAGCGTTCATCCCGACGAGTCTACCCGCACGCGCCGGCGTACGATCCGGGCATGAAGCGACGTGACACCACCGAAATCTTTCCTGACGGTACGGACAAGTCCGGCGGCACAGGCGAGTCCAGTGGCACGAACAACGACAGTGGCATGGGCGTCCCGCCCGTGCGCGACGCTTCATTTCCGAACCAACCGCGGCTCACGACAAGCCGCCGCCCCGGCGCCCGTCCCCGCCTTCAACGCCCAGAGAAATCAATGCTGCGAGTTCGAAGCGCCATGATGATCGTGCTCTCGGCTGCGATGCTCGCCTCACCCGCCGTCGGCGCCGACCGGACGATCGCCGACCTCGCCCCGCGGAACTCGATCGCAGTGCTCGCGGTTGACGACTATCCCGCGATGCGGGCCGCGTTGTCGCGCACGCCGGTGTCCGCGTTGCTGCGTGAGCCGGAGATACAGGACTGGTTCGCGGGGTTCTGGACGAAGGACGCCGAGGCCTGGCGTGAATCCACCCGGGCGCGAGGGGTCGATCCCGATCGGCTACCCCGGCCCGCCGGCGCGGTCGGCGCGGCGGTCTGGCTCGACGACCGCGCCGCGTCGCCGGTGCGTATGCACACGCTCATCGCCGCCGAGATGGGCGCCGACGCGGAACTGCTGCTCGAGTCGATCGAGTCGATCGTCGCCGCCGCCGAGCGTGACGGCCTCGCGCGAGTGAGCGAAACACTGATCGCCGGTCGGCCCGCGATGCGTGTCATGCTGCCGAAACTCGACGCGAGCGTCCGCGTCGGCGATCTGCGAGTCGTCCAGGCCGCCGCCGAGTTCTTTATTGTTCGTGTCGATGATCTTGTGCTCGCAGCGACGGACGCGGCGGAACTCGAGCGGGTCGTCGCGCGGGCGCGGGGAGAGCAATCCCCGGCGTTGCGCGACCGGGAGGCGCTGGCGCGGGCGCGAGCGCTGATCGCCCCGGCGTCGATCGAGTTCGCGGTGCTGGCCGAGCCGTTCTTCGAGATGATCGCGCGCGCGGCCGAGTCCGACGCGGGTCGGGCGGCGCTCGGCGGCGCGGCTCCGGACGTTCGCCGGATCATCTCCGCGCTCGGCCTCGGCGCCGCCGAAGCCTACGCCGCGGGCGCTTCTTTCACGGGCATGGACGCCATGGTCGAAGCCCGGGCCGTGCTCCTCGCGCCACGAAAGGAAGGGCTGATCGCGCTCGCCGACGCGCCCATCGAAGGCCTGAAACCGCCCGCTTCCGTGCCCGCCCACGCCCTCGACGCCCGGCAGTTCGGCCTGCGCTACACCGACATCATCCCGACATTACTAAGACTTATCGACACCATGCCCGACGAGGCCCGCGGGCAGGCCCGCGCGATGGTCGGCCTGATGACCGCCGCGATCGGGCCGCTCTTTCAGACCCTCGGCCCGGACACGCTCGCGGCGCGATGGCGCACGCTGCCGATCGGCCCCGACTCCGAGCGCGGCGTGCTGGGCGTGCAAACCCGCGATCCCAACGCCGTAGCCGTCACTCTCGGACAGATCGGCCCGCTGCTCAGACTTCGCAGACGCGACGCCGGGGGCGTCCCCGCCTGGCGTCTCGGGAACGGGCAGATGCTCACGTTCGACGCGGGCCGGCTGATCGTCGGCGACCCCGACTCGATCGCGGCGGCCCGAGCCGCCAGGCCAGCGTGGGGCGAGACACGCCTGGCCGACGCCGACTCATTCCGCCGGGCGATCCGCCCGCTCGAGCCCGGCGCCGTGTTTTATTCATTTACGAACCTGGCGGCGACGGCGCACTGGCTCGAATGGCGCGACCGCAACTGGGAGGCGATCCTCCGCGCCGAACTCGCCGACAGCCGGCTCTCGCGCCGGGATATCGACGACGGGGTCGAGAAGGAGCGCCTGCTCCGCGCCGACCGCCGGACCCCGCCGATGCCCCCCGCCGAGGTGTTCATACGCCACGTCGGCGACGCGGTGGCGGAGATCCGCTCGACGCCGGAGGGATTTTTTTATCAAGGCTGGTGGTTCGCCGC
>CAZTEE010000129.1:0-5172 GCA_964611775.1 uncultured Phycisphaeraceae bacterium
CGCCACGGGACACGCACATCACGGCGGGCGCGCACGATGCAGCCGACCGCCGATGACAATCGCGTCGGCCCGGTCGGTTCGATCGGCGGAAATCTCGGCTCGGCGGTAGTGGGGCTACGCCGAGCCGAGCGCCGATACGATCCGATCGGGCCGTCGCTGTTTGTGTGCGCGACGCGCTCACGCCGTATCCTGTCCGCCCGATGCCCGACGACCGCACACCATCCGCCGATTCGCGCTCCGACCGGAGCGGGCTGCTGCTCGTGCTCTCCGGCCCGTCGGGCGTCGGCAAGACCACGATCGCCCGCCGTTTGCTCGAGACGATCCCGAGCGCCGAGTTCTCGGTGTCCGCGACGACGCGCCCGCGCACACCCGCCGAGCGTGACGGCGTGGACTATCACTTCCTGTCGGACGCCGAGTTCGCCCGGCGCGTCGAGCGCCGCGACTTCCTCGAACACGCCGGGTACGCCGGCTTCAACTACGGCACGCTCCGCGATCAGGTGGAGAACGCGCTCGCCGCGGGCCGGACGATACTCCTCGATATCGACGTGCAGGGCGCCAGGCAGGTCCGCGACGCCAGGCCCGACGCGCTCCTTATCTTCATCCTCCCCCCCGGCGAGAGCGAGCTGCTCGACCGGCTTCGCGCCCGCCGCCGGGAGGACGAAGCCGCGATCCAGCGGCGATTCGCGCAGGCGCAGCGTGAGATCGCCGCGGCGAAGGAGCCGGGGCTTTACAATGCGCTTGTGGTGAACGACGACCTCGATCAGACGGTCGAGGAGATCCTCGCGCTGGTGACTGCGCGTGCGGGGCATGGCCCGTGAAAAAATAATCTTGTATCCGGGCGGCACGCGCTGTACGCTTGTCTTTTCTGCGTACATTCTGCTCAGGAGGCGGCGGGCATGCCGGACGACAGGTTTCTGACAAGGGCGGCCGCGTGGGCGGCCCGTCGCGTGTTCCCGCCGTCGCCGAGGCGGAAGTTCATCGGCCTGGAGTTCAAGTCGAAGATCCGGGTCCCGATGCGCGAGCGTCAGACCCGGGTCGCGCGATGGATGCCGCGCGGCTTCCTCAGCGAGACGTCGTATATATACGATTTTGATAAATACCCGTACACCGATTATCTGTCGGATTACCAGCGGATGCTGGCGTTCGGTGTGAACGAGTGGGCGGCGGACCTGCTGGTTAATAAGCTCGCGTTCCAGCGGCTGGTGGAGCCTATGCTGCCGATGCCGGCGTTGCTGGGGATCCTGCGCAGCGGCCGGCTTCACCCGCTCGACGGCCCGCCGGGCGACCCGGACCGAGTGTTCGAGATGCTCGACGAGTCGGAGCACGGGCTGGTGCTCAAGCCGCTGTCGGGATCGTGCGGCCGGGGTGTGCTCGTGCTCGGCAAGGACACCGAACGCATCATTCTAAACTCGAAGCCCGCCACGGCCGGTGATGTGCTCGCGCAGATCCCGCGTGATGAGGCATACATGATCACGCCGTTCGTTTCTCAGTCGGCGTATTCAAGGGCGTTCTATCCTCACACAACCAACACGATCAGAATATTAACGATGATCGACCCCGCGGCCGGCCGCGCGTTTGTCGCGACCGCTGTGCAGCGGATGGGCTGCGAGCGTTCACGCCCGGTCGACAACTGGACGCAGGGCGGGCTGAGCGCGCTCGTCGACATCGAGACCGGGCGGCTGGGCCGGGGTGTGACATTCCCGACGAATGGAAAATTAATCTGGCATAACTCGCACCCTGAGTCCGGCGCCGCGATCGAGGGCGCCGTCGTCCCGGGCTGGGCGGGGATCCGAGATCGGATACTCGACGCCGCGGACCGCCTGGCGTTCATACCTTATGTAGGCTGGGACGTGATAGTGATGGACGACGGGTTCTGCGTGCTCGAAGGGAACCGCAACAGCGATGTAAATCTCTTGCAGGCGCATCGCCCGCTGCTGATCGACCCACGAGTGCGCGCATTCTTCGAGCGTTTCGGCGTGATCCGGTGTATTGCGTCCGTTCCCAGATAATTGCGCACAATCGAATCTCAGAGCGGTTCGACGCCGTGGCCGCGAACAGTGCGCGTCCGCCGCGCGTTGAATATAATACTATATCATCTCGATCATCGACATGGCCGGGACGAGCGCTGCTCGGGGGTCAGGCGGACTGTGACATGGTGCGTTCGAACTGGGAGGACTTGGTGTCGATCGTCTCGGCGGTGTCGGGGGCGGGGGCGGCGTGGCGTGAATCGGCGTCGGGGTAGGCGAGTCGGGCGTGGTAGATGCTGATCAGGCTCTTGATAATTGAGGATTCGATGGTGTGGAGTTCGCGGAGGGTGAGGTCGCAGTCGTCGAACTGGCCGTCTTCGAGGCGTTTGCGTGCGAGTTGGCGCACGAGGGATTCGATGCGTGCTGGCGCCGGCTCTTTGAGGGCGCGGGTCGCGGATTCGACGGCGTCGGAGAGCATGAGGATGGCGGCCTCGCGGGTTCGGGGGCGGGGGCCGGGGTAGCGGTAGTCGATCTCGTCGGGTGCGGGTGAGTCGTGCTCGTCGGAGTGCTTCTGGGCCTGGTGAAAGAAGTATTCGACGAGTGTGGAGCCGTGGTGGGAATCGATGTAATGATGCAGCGATCGCGGGAGGTTGTATTCGCGTGCGAGTTCGACGCCGTCTTTTACATGCCCGACGATGACGAGTAGGGACATGGCGGGGCTGAGTCGGTTGTGGCGATTTAAGCCGCCGGTCTGGTTTTCGACGAAGTAGTCGGGCTTGTTCATTTTCCCGATGTCGTGGTAGAGCGCGCCGACGTAGAGGTGAAGCGAGTCGGCGCCGACGGCTTCGGCTGCGGTTTCGGCGATGTTGGCGACGGCGATCGAGTGGTTGTACGTGCCCGGGGCGCGGCGTTGGAGTTCGCGCAGGAGCGGCTGCTTGGGGTCACGGAGTTCGATGAGCGTCATGCCGGTGATGATGTCGAAGACGCGTTCGATGGTTGGGAGTATTGCGAGAGTGACGACACCGATCGCGATCCCGGCGCCGAAGGTCCAGGCGGTGTCGATGAGGATTTCGCGCCAGAGTCCGTCGGCGGCGGGGCGGGTGAAAGTAATGACGGCGGCGGTTGCGAGCGCCATCGCGACGCCGGTGATAAGCCCGCTGCGGACGAGGTCTCTGCGGTGGCGCACTTCGTCGAGTGTCCAGGCGACGGCGTAGACACCGGCGAAGGCCGGGACGATCCACGCCGCGGGCTGGTCGAGCGCGACGAGGACGAGTATCGCGTGTAGAGCGCCGAGGGATAGCGCGGTGGCGCGGTCGTAGGCGATTACGAGGATCGCGGCGATGAACGCGGTAGGGACGGCGACCGCGACGGGCGTGAACGCGGGCGCCGAGACGGCGATGGCCGCGGCGAGCGCGAGGGCGCCGAGCAGCATCGCCGCGACTGTGATGATGCGCAGGGGGTTGCGTCGGATGCGCCGGCAGAACGCGCTGATGGACAGCGCAAGCCCGATCGTGACGAGTGCGACCGCGATAGCGGCGGCGATCCGCGGGGCCCAGAGAGCCGCGGCGGGTGAGTGAGCGATGAAGGCGTCGCGCTCGGCGATGAGGAGTGCGCGGTCGGAAGCGTCGATGCGTTCGCCGCGGGTCACGAGCGCGCGGCCGGCGGGATAAGTTATATAGACGGGTTCGACGGCTGCGGCTGCGGCGTCCTGGGCCGCGGTTGCCGCGGCGTGGTCGAACTGATGGGTGGCGGCGCCTTGTTTGGCGCGCCAGCGTGCGATCATGGAAGCGAGCGGCTCCTCGAATCCCGCGCCGAGGGCGGCTTGCCGGAGCGAGGTTGCGAGTTGGGCGCTGGCGAGGTTTACGGCGCGGCCTTTGAGGAGGCGGGCCGGATCGGCGTCGGGCCGGCGGAGTTCGATCCACTGCCGGGATCCGGAGGTCTGTTCGAGTTGATAAGTTTCATTATCAAGAATGGGCAGGGCGGCGAGTGCGGCGACGAGCGCGGCGACGCGCGAGCGCCAGGCCTGGCTCGCGTCGCCGGCGACGGCGTGGGTGCGGAGGGCGGCGAGTTCCGGCTCTGTGAGTTCGAACGCGTCGCGGATTTCGGGAGCGACGGCGTCGAGCGTTTGGGCGTCCGCGAGCGCGGTGGGCAGGCGCGAGAGAGCGGCTTCGATCTCGTTGAAGACCGGCTCGATGATCGTGTATACGCGGGGCGTGTTCTGCCTGGCGGTGCGGCGGGCGGATTCGACGGCGGCGGCGTCGAGGACGCGGAACTCCGAGCGGACCAGCCAGGTGCGCGTGGCGACGCGGTCGATCGCGGCGATGGGCTGCTCGCGGGTCCAGACCGTCACCGCTGCGGCGAGCAGGACGAAGAGGAGAACGATCGGGAGGATCGCCAACGCGTCCGGCCCGTGCCAGAGCCGACGCCAGACAGAGTCGCGCTTGGGGAGCGCCTTGCGGACCTCGGCCCGGCGGCTGACGGCGGTGTGCGCGCCGGAGCGCGCGCCGGCCTTAGCGGGCTTAGTGGCGGGGCGGGCGGCGGGTTTCGGCTTGTTGGGATCAGGCATCGCTGGTGTTCCGAGGCTCGGCGGCGGGCGCGCCGCGGCGCCCCGTAGAACCCGGCCCGGACCCTGCATCGGCATCTTCGCCGTACGCCTCCACGACGCGCTGGACGAGGTCGTGCCGGACGATATCGGACCGTGATAGTTCGACGCACGCGACGCCCGGGACGTGGCGCAGTCGGCGGACGGCGTCGGCCAGACCGCTCTCGCGGGGGTCGGGGAGGTCGGTCTGTGTGAGGTCGCCGGTGACGATCATGCGTGAGCCTTGGCCCATGCGGGTGAGGAACATTTTCATCTGGGAGCGGGTGGTGTTCTGGGCTTCGTCGAGGATGACTACGGCGCGGTTGAGCGTTCTGCCGCGCATGAACGCGAGCGGGGCGACCTCGACCACGTCGTGGAGCATGAATCGTTTGATTGTGCCGAAGTCCATCATGTCGTGGAGCGCGTCGAAGAGCGGGCGGAGGTAGGGGTTGACCTTGGCTTCGAGGTCTCCGGGGAGGTAGCCGAGTTTTTCCCCGGCTTCGACGGCGGGGCGTACGAGTACGACCTTCTTCACGGCGCCGGCTTTGAGCAGGTGGACGGCGGCGGCGACGGCGAGGTAGGTCTTGCCCGTGCCCGCCGGTCCGAAGCCGAAGACCAGGTCGT
>CAZTEE010000130.1:0-4499 GCA_964611775.1 uncultured Phycisphaeraceae bacterium
CGAGGTCAGATTGCGCAGCCAGGCAGGCTGTGCCGAGGCATGGATGCGCTCGCGACTCACACTGTCGATCATGATCGGCGCCGCGATCGACCACTCACGCGCTTCAGCGCGGAGCACGTGCGCGCCGTCGCGTGCGGGCGTGAACCAGAGCCGCCGATCCCGACCGCCTAACCCGGACTCTGCGATATTCGCGTTGGTCTCAAGCCCGTCGGGATCGAGCACTACAGCGCGTATCGGGGCCGAGCCGCCATCGCCACGGACGCGCAGCGTCGCCGTGACAATCTCTCCCGGCGCTCGCGGCGAGTCGTCAAACTCAAGCCGTGCATACCGCCCGGGCATGAACGCGCCACCGAGCGCCAGCCACCTCGCCGCGCGCGACCAGAATTCACCGAACGCCAGCCGACTGTCGCCGCTCTCAAACGCGGATCGCCATAGTTCGCTATCGGTCACGATCGCCGAGCGACCCAGACCCGCCTGACGCACCGACAACAGGGATTCGCTCGCCCCCGCCCGGCCATCATACATGAGAGTAAGATCATTCGACGTGCGCGTTAACGAATGGTTCTGTCCGCCACCGAAAGGGGCAAGCCGCTCGATCACGCCGCGTAGCGAATCGTGCGCACGGGATTCATCCGCGACCGGATCTCCACGGAGCATCAGCAGCGCCCCACCCTGAATGACGAACCGCTCAAGCGCCGCCGCCGCGTCATCATCAACCCATCGCCCGACGCCGCGTCCGAGCACGATAAGATCGAAGCCGTCGAACATGCTCGACGGATTCGCCGCGGGGTCGTCATCGAGTTGATGCTCTGCCGTTCGCCTGACGATCTGCCGATCGTTCGAAACCGCGGACACGCTGGTCACTTCCAATCGCGGTTCGTCGCGGAGCGAATCCACGAAGAATGCCGTCTGCCAGCCCGGCTGCCCCTCGAGCACCAGCACTCGAGCCGGCTCGTCGAGCACTTCGATAAACACGTGTTGTGTCGCGATGATTTCGGGAACCCCTTCTTCACTCTTCACAAGAGCGATGTTGTACGAATCCCACCCCGGCGCGCCGGCGGATTCGCCCGCGGGAGTGATATTGAAGACGTGCTCGGACGCGCCTTCGTCTGCGAGCGTGACCTCGCGTGATTCGATCAACTCCCCGTGCGCGCTGCCCGCGCGCAGTTCGAGCCGCGACACCGCGATGCCGACCGATCCAGCCACTTCGACGACGATCCGAGTGGGCTCACCCGAAAACACGGCGCCCGGTGTCGCCCACGCGATCAGCCGAGGCTCCCCGATGATCCGATCCGATCCGACCACTACCGCATCAAGCCGCACGTTCGCAGCCACAGCGCGATCCGTAACCGCGTCGGTATCGCTTCGCCGCTCGGTGTCGGCGCCGTCCGTGAGCATGAGCACTCTGCCGTTCGCGCCGACAGCGTGTATCGCCCGCTCTATAGAAGCAACCAGCGGCGAGTCACGCCCCGTCGGCGCTGCGACGCGCATAGTATCGATCGTCGTGCGTGTCAGCGCTCCGTCAAGATATGCCGCGACTACATGCGTTCCGGCGAGATTCAACTTGTGTAGTGTTTCATCTGTGAGATACCCCGCGCGGGCCGCGTCGATTCGCCGTCGACTGTCGTCCTCTCCCGCGTCGACAGTCGCCATTGACTCTGAAATGTCGAGCGCGATTATCAGTGTTTGCGCCGGCGCCGCGTCGGTCGGCTTGCGCGGATCGACCAGCGGCACGACCAGCAGCGCCGCGCCGGCGCCGGCGATCCACCATCCGGCCCCGCTGCGCGAACCGATGAACAGATCGCCCAGCACGATAGCCAACGCGGCGAGCAGCAACATCGGAGCGAGTCCGATCCCGCGCGAGGGGCGCACGGCGATCGCGCGCCGGGCTCCGTCGAAATCCTGCACGAGGATCCGGGCATCGCGCTCGATCACGGTCAGGTCCGACTCGAGTGGGTCGAGCGCGTCCACGAGCAAGGTGTTCGGCGCCGGTCGGCGGATCGCACGGTCCAGCAGCATCGGCCAGAAAACGGAGTAAATTATATTCGATGCGTTGCGGGACAGGTCCGCGGTTATGATCGATGTGCGCGAATCGGCGGAATCGAACACCAGAACCAGCGGGTCGCCGTTGTCGAGTCTCAGCGCCCCGCTGGGTGTCGCCGTGTGAACGACCGCGCGCCCGGACACGCGCGTGTCACGTGCGATCTCGCCGATCGCCGCCGCGGCAGCGCCCTTCGTATCACCGAAAAACGCGCGGGCGCTCGCCTGATCGACGCGATCTTCCCTGTCATCGCGCCAGCCTACGTTCGTCGACACGGGCACGACGCCACGATCCGCCGCGTCTGCGAGCGACACCGCCGCGGCATGTGAATCGATGATCCAGACCAGCGATCCGCCGTGCGCGACGTGCCCGCGCAAACGTTCGATCGCGTTGCCGTCGATCGCGCCAACGAGAACGATCACACCTCCCTGCTTCGGCGCGAAATCGTCCACAAGCACGGCGGCGGGTGCGGCGTCCGTCACGGCTTCGATCGCGGCTAACAGTGAATCCATGTAAGGCGCGTCGCGGCGCGACGCCGCGATCATCACACTCGGGTGGTTGAGCACGTGCACGGATGCATCGATTGCGTTATCCGCAATCAGTGCATCTTCGGGGATCTCGGCGCGCAGCCGCATCGGACCCGACGCCGGCGCGACGGCGTCGAACCACACGATGCGCACGATGCCGGGTTCGAGCGTCACCGCTTGAACATGCGCCGCACCATCGACATTCAGCGTGACCGGGATTGTCGTGTTTTTAGCGCCGAACAGTGCGAGCCGAACTCCGACGCGGACTGATTCTCGCGAATGCACAACCTCTTTCGGCATGATAAAGCCCGTGAGCGCGACATTCGCCCGAGGCGCCGATTCCCCGAGATCAACCCAATCGACTTCGGCCCCGGCGACGGAGTCCGCGGCGCCGCCCCACTGCGACGCCTGCGCATCGCTAATAACAATAATACGCTGCGTCTGACCTGAGTCACGTGATCGCTCGACGAACTCAGCGGCATGTCGCATAACTGAGTTCGCATCGCCCCTTTCTCGCGTCGGCGCCAGCGCGAGGAGTCGTTCGCGCAGCGCCGCAAAGTTCGCCGACCAATCCGGCAAAAGCACGATCGGCGTCGCGCCGGCCGCGAGCACAGCCGCCCGATCGCTCGCGGGATCGAGTTCATCAAGCCGCCTCAGCGCCTCTGCGATCGCGCGATCGAATAGTGAAACACCGCGATCGATTCGTTCCATCGAAGCGCTGCGGTCGATGATGATGAGCAGATCCCGCCCGGCGGTTGCATCTCCCGCTACGCCGTCCGGCCTCCATACCGGCGTGCTGAACGCCGCAGCGATCATTAGAATCGCGACCAAGCGCAAAGAGAGCCGGGCGATCTCTCGGAGACGGTCGCCCGTCGCGCCCGTCGTCGCGAGATCCGCAATAAGTGACGCCGGCGGAAAAACGATCTTTTTAGCACGACGGCCGAGCAGATGCGCTACGACCACCGGCGCCGACGCCGCGATTCCCGCGGCGAGCCACCAAGCGCCGAGACCTTCTATCGCACCGAGAATCATGCCAGATTCATAGCGCCGCCGACGCGCGAAATTCAGACGCGCGTCACGTCGGGTCTCCCGTTGAGCAGCTCCGCCAATCCTTCTTCGAGCTTCACCGCCGCGTTAAAGCCGAGAACGTCCGCTGCGCGCGTAGCGTCGCATTCGGAGGCGCGGATATCACCCGGCCGGGGGTCTGCATAGATCGGCTCCGCGTCCGATGCCCGCGACAGCCGTGCCATCAGCGATGCGAGCGCGCGGATCGTAACGCTCCGTCCGGAGCCGATGTTGAGTATCGCGCCGCCGAGGCCGCGATCCGTCGCCCCCGCGAGCATGAAGGCGCGCACCACGTCGCGCACATGCACGAAGTCGCGTGTCTGTGACCCGTCGCCGAATACGGTCGGGGGTGAGCCTTGATCGAGAGCCGCGGCAAAGATCGGAATAACCGCGGCGTACTGGCTCTCGCGTGATTGCCCCGGCCCGTAGACGTTGAATAAACGGAGGCTGGTTCCGTCTAGACTTCGCGACCTGGCCCACGCGGTGACGACGTGCTCGCCGGCGAGTTTGCTCGCGGCGTACGGCGACAGAGGCGCCGGCGCCTGGTCCTCACGGTTCGGGCGTTCCGAATCGCCGTAGGCGCTCGCACTGGCGGCAAAGACAAACCGGCGGGAGCCTGCTATCCGGGCGGCTTCGGCGGCGCGCGCGGTCCCGAGTCCGTTGACCTCCATACACCGGATCGGCTCCTCGTAGGCCTGAGCCGCTGATGAAAGAGCCGCGAGATGAAAGACGACTCGGGCGCCGGCGAGGGCTTCCTCGAGCGCCGATGGTTCGAGGATAGATGCGTGCGTGAATCGGAGCCGATCCGGTTCGACCTCATCGATCATGGCCGCGATCGACGCGGAGTTAGACCCGGAGAGATCGTC
>CAZTEE010000130.1:4509-5170 GCA_964611775.1 uncultured Phycisphaeraceae bacterium
ATGACGCTGACGACCGCCCCGGCCCGGAGCAGCGACCCGGTGAGATGCGTCCCGATGAACCCGGCGCCGCCGGTCACACAAACCGCCGCCCCCCGGAGGGGTTCGTACAACGGATCAGTACCAGCGGCGAAACCGGGCATCGGCGGGCGGGATTCTACCGAGATACGCCCGCGGCGCCCGACGAGCGGCGACACCCGGACATATCCCGACCGAAACCGTATTCAATATATAATATATTATGCAATCAATGAGTGTTGCAAGTGACGCTTAATCTATTTAACGCAGCATTGACTCCTGGCGAGCGCAACACGCGGCCTTGGGCGTGCGGCAGGCTCTTCACTTGCCCGTGGCAAGCACCGGATCGGAGCCGATCTGGCACTTCATCGCGAGGTGTATTCTTCAGGTATGTTTAAGTTGGGTAGTTCACGCATGGGAGATACGCCCGCGACATAGGTGGGTATAGCGCATTGCCGTACGTCTGTGCCACAGTATGTGATCATGCCACTGTTGTTGACCTACTCTCCCTTGGGAGAGGGTTGGGGAGCGGGATTTCCTTTGTTCGGTTTGAGTCGCGCGCGATGCACCCGAAGTCCGTGGACGAAGCCCCTAGCAGGCCGCTAAGCAACGCATCCCGGATCGCGCTATTCTGGGCGCCGAGCAA
>CAZTEE010000131.1:0-5163 GCA_964611775.1 uncultured Phycisphaeraceae bacterium
GCTGTTTGTGGGTGTGCCACTTGTTGCGCTCGTGCGGATGGGATTGAAAATTAAAAAAGCCCGGTTTGGTCCGGGCTGGGTGTCGTTTGGGGTTGGTTGAGTCGGCTGTGTTTACGCCGAGGCGGCGAGATGCGCGGGGCGTGGGGTTGCGGCGTCGGCGGGGATCATATGGACGCGGTTACTGCGGTAGAGGACGGTCCCGTCGCAGAGCGCGAAGAGGGTGTCGTCCTTAGCGCGGCGGACCATGAACCCGGGCTTGAAGGGGGTGCCGCGCTGACGGACGATCTGCGCGCCGGCGGTGGCAAACTCGCCGCCGAAATGCTTGACCCCGAGGTACTGGGGGTTGGAGTCGCGACCGTTCTTGGTCGAGCCTTGACCTTTTTTATGCGCCATGATGAAGCCGCCTTGGAAAATTCTGTTGCGGCGCCCGGGCGGAACGCCCGTGCCACTGGTGTTGGATATTCGCCGATCTGGCGAGCCGGGCAGTATAGCGATTGTCAGCGCATGATCCAGCGGGACTCGGCGCGGATCATGGGTTGCTCGCCGAGGGCGGTCATGCTGCCGGGGGTGTCGTGGCGGAGCATGAGGGTTTTGCGGAGGAGGACCGGCTCGCCGGTGTCCGGTCGGGGGATGGTTTTGGTTTCGCCGGAGAACCCTGCGGCGAAGATGGTGATCTCGTCGGTTTCGAGGTTGTCGATCGGCCAGACGATCAGCCCCTCGCGGGCGTGTTCTTCGCCTTGCAGGAGCAGGCCGACGGCGGCGATCTGGTCTTTGAGGAAGGGGTTGCGGAGTTTATCGAGGAGCCGCTGGGTGACTGATGTCGGGACGCCGACGCCGGATGATCGGATGTCGCCGAGGTCGGTGGCGAGGGCGAAAGAGGGGGCGAAGAGGAGATCCCGGCCGGTGTTGTTCTCGACGTAGTAGGTGAAGTAGACGTAGGCTCGGCGGGCGCCTTCCTCGGTGTCGAGAAGCGCGAGACGGACAGGGCCGGGCCGAACGTCGAGTTGCCAGCGGCGGGGTACGGGATCCGGCTGGGGGGCGGCGATCGCCGGCGAAGCCACGAGCGCGGCGAGCGCGACGGCCAGGGCTGTGAAAATCGGCGCGATGCTGCGTCGTAACATTGGGATCCTCTCGGCGGGCGGGAGTCGATCGGGCGAACAGGGTAGTCTACCGTAGGCCCGGTTTCGGCGCGGGCGACAGCGACAGCCCGGCATGAAGCAGCATACGGCGGAGTTTATCGAGCGGATCCCGCAGGCCCGGCAGGCCGAGGGCGGGCGGCTGCTGGCGGGGCCGGGCGCGGACCGTGCCGCGGGCGAGAGGTTCGTGGTCGCGGCACGCGGGCACGGCGTGCGGCTCGAGGAGTTCTGGGGAGTGTCGCGTTCGGCGGGCGGGCCTTATGTCGCTGCGGGGCTGCTGGTCCCGGGCGCCGGGCGGACGAAGATGGTTTACACATCGACGCCTACGGGGGCCGACGGGGCGGCGACGGTGGCGCGGCTGCTCGACCACGCCTGCCGAGCCGTGACGGGCGGGGGCGTCGCGCAGGCGCTGCTTGAGCCGGGCGGGACGGCTTCGAGGCTCGCGTTCGAGCGGGCAGGGTTCGTGTTCGTCGGCGAACTTTTGTACATGAGGCGTGAGTGGTCGGAGCCTGCGCCCGAATCTACGGGGGTCGGCTGGCCGGTCGGGGTGACGGTCGAGCGGTGGGGCAACGGGATGGAGCCTGAACTCGCGCTGGCGCTAGACCGGTCGTACGAGGGGACGCTCGACTGCCCGGAACTGTGCGGGATGCGCGCGACGGCGGACGTGATCGAGAGCCATCGCTCTACGGGTAAGTTCGACCCGTCGTTGTGGTGGCTTGTCCGTGATCACGGCGAGCCGGCGGGGGCGCTGCTTCTGAACCCGAACCCGGCGCAGGACCACACGGAGCTGGTGTACCTGGGACTGGCGCCGGGCGTGCGGGGGAAGGGGTTGGCGGGGATGCTGCTGAGGATGGGTTTAAGGTCGTTGCCGGGCCGGGCCCCGAGGACGGCGTTGTGCGCGGTGGATTCGCGCAACACCCACGCGCTGCGGCTGTACGAACACGCCGATTTCCGCGAGTTCGCGCGCCGATCGGCGTTCGTGCGACCGCTCGCAAGCGCTGTCTAGCACTGAATTTGGGTAATCCGTGCGGGTAAAAACCCGTACCGGCTCAGGTTGTCCACATGTCGTCCGCAACGGCCGAGACGGTGGAGAAATTTTTTTCTCAAGCGCTAAGTCCCGGTGAGCATACGGTTCACGCGACGCCGACCGCTGCGCGTTCAAGCAAGAGGGTTGAACGCGCGGCTCGATGCGTGGTACCTTGCTCGACGGTCATCGGACGACCAACGGGTTGCAGGAGCAGAAGAGACGAACGGCTTTCCATCCCTGTCGGCGCGCAGCGTCGGCTGATCCCGATTCTCGAACGCTGGGGCCTTTTCAGCGTCGGTGTTGTCCGGTCGGACCGGGCGACGATCGGCGGGCGCGATCTCTGCGCCCGGGGGGTAGCCACAGGGTCTTTCGGGGCACTCACCCGCGGTGAACGGATTCGACGAAGCACGGGCGCCGCGATGGACGCGGCGCGGTCGGCATCCGGGAAGGGCGTCCACGTGAGCAACATGACGATCAGCGCGGGGGGGTCGGTAGATCGGGAATCTTTGTCCGCGCCCGTCGGGTCTGAAGTTCGGCATGTCGCCGGGGTCGGGCACGAGTCGCTCGTCCTCGGGGCGATCGAGCGTCGCGTCGGCCGCGAGGCCTTCGCCCGATTCTTCGCCGACACTGTTCGCGTCAATGTTTCCGCCGACGCGGTTCGCCTGATCACGGCGAGCGAGTTTCTCGCGGAGCGTCTGAGCCGGCGTTTCGGGGAGGCGGTGCGCGAAGCCGTGTTGGAAGTATTCGGTGACGGCTCGCGCACGGTGACCTTTGTCGCTCGCCCGGTGTCGTCGGTGCGAGCGGCGTCGGAAGATCAGCCTAATGCGGCGGCGGCTCGCCGCGACGCCGACCGTGCGCCCGCACCGAGTCGGCGTCGTCGGTCGGTCTCGTCGCAGCGCGAGGACATCGACCGCACGCTCGAAACTTTTGTCGTCGGCGCGTGCAACGAGTTGGCGTACCGCGCCGCGGTCGCGATCGCCGACCCCGAGCACGCCGCGGCCCTCGGCGTGCTGTTCCTTCACGGGGATTGCGGCGTGGGGAAGACCCACCTGCTCAAAGGACTCGCCGAACGATTCGCCCGGCTCAACCCCGGCGCCCGCGTCCTCTACACCACCGGCGAGGCGTTCACCAACGCATATCTCACCGCGCTGAAGCGCGGCGAGGTCGACGCCTTCCGCGCCCGCCATCGCGGGCTTGATCTGCTCTGCCTCGACGATGTGCACTTCCTCGCGAACAAGACGCACACGCAGACGGAGTTCCTGCACACTTTCGATCAGATGGATCTCAACGGCGCCCGCGTCGCGGTGGCTTCGGACGACGCGCCGGCGAAGATCGGGCGCTTCTCGCGCGAACTGGTTTCGCGGTTCAGCGCGGGCGTCGTCGCCGAGATGCGCACCCCCGATGCCGCCACCCGGCCGCGGCTCGTCGCGGCGCTCGCCAAGCGCAGCGGGCTTGCGCTGACCGATGACGCGGCGAGGGTGATCGCCGAGCGATGCCCGGGTTCGGCGCGCGAGATCGACGGCGTAATAAAGAAACTCCACGCGGTCTGCACGCTGTTGCCGATGGGCCGGGCGTTCGGGCCGGTGCTCGACGCGGGCGCGGTGCGGGCGGCCCTCGGGCCGGGCTTCGCGCCGCGACCGATGAAGCCGGTGCGAGTCGAGGCGATCGTGGAGATCACCGCGGACGCGCTGGGCGTGACGGTCCCCGAGATGCTCGGCGCGACGCGTCGGCGGCGCGTGGTCGTGGCGCGTTCGATGGCTTCGCACCTGGCGCGGAAGATCGCGGGCCGGAGTTTTCAGGAGATCGCCGAGGCGCTCGGCCGGCCGACGCACTCGACGGTCTTCACCGCATGCCGCCGGGTCGAGGAGAAGATCGCGTCGCGCGAGGCGGTCGACGCCGGCCCGGACCTCGCCGTGTCCAACTGGGCGGAACTCGAGATCGAGATCGAAGGCCGGCTGCGGGCCCGGCGCGGCTGATCGGCGTCGATAGACTCGCCCGCGATGCCCGACCGCACGCACGTCCTGCTGTTCACCGACGGCGCCTGCTCGGGCAACCCCGGGCCGGGCGGCTGGGCCTACATCCTGCGCCATCCTTCGAGCGGCAAGGAACGCGAGGACTCCGGCGCGGAACTCGGCACTACCAATAACCGCATGGAACTCATCGCGGTGATCCGCGGCCTCGAGGCGCTCTCGCGCCCGAGCCGGGTCGATGTCTATTCCGACAGCCGATACGTCCTCGACGGGCTGAAGTCCTGGCTCGACCAGTGGAAACGCCGGGGCTGGCGGACCGCGGATAAGAAACCCGTGAAAAACGAGGATCTCTGGCGCCGGCTCGACGACCTGCGATCCTCGCACACGCTCGACTATCACTGGGTCCGCGGCCACGACGAGCACCCGGAGAACGAACGCTGCGACGCGCTCGCCGTCGCCGCCCGCGAGGCGCTGGTCCGAGGCGGGTGAACGGATGATCCGGCGCGCAGGAGAAAGGGGCTACCATCAACGGGTTATCGGCGGCGCGCAGGTGTTCTGGCGCGGGCCGGTCGGTATGGTCGTGTGGGGAATGATCGAGCGTCGATAGTGGTTTACAGATGAGAGCGGGGTCGGTCGATTGCCGGGGATGAATCCTCGGACCGGGCCGACCCGTAGAAGGATAGAGCGGGGTGACGGACGCCCCGCGAGCACGGAACGCGTGGACATGAGGTCATCGAGCATGAAGCCGAATCCGTTCACCCCCCGCCGGTTGTTCCAGGTCGCGGCAGCGGTCGCGCTCGTCGCGCTGAATCCCGCTGTGTTCGCCGCGGGTCCGGCGCTGACGGGTCCGATCTCGGTCGCGGACTGGGCCGAGCGCGTCTGGCGTAGCGCCGGGTCGGGCCGCGGCGACGAGGTTTTCGCGCTGCTCGAGGCGTTGCCGGACAAGCACGAGATCCCGGCGGTCGAGGAACTGCGGGCGGGCCTGGACCGCCGCCGGGCCCATCTCGCCGAGGCCGACGCCGAGCGGGCC
>CAZTEE010000132.1:0-4144 GCA_964611775.1 uncultured Phycisphaeraceae bacterium
ACGAGCGGGCCCGCCAGCAGGCTTTTCTAGCGGGTGTTGAACTGGTCGGCCACATGGCGGAGACGCACGTTCAAGTCGGCGCGTATCTGCCCGTCTCGACGCCGAACGGTCCGGGCGTGAGCATCGCGCGGGTCCGCGGGTTCCAGGGCTTCAGCGCCCGGCGTGGCGCCACCCCTCTCGTAATCCGTTCCGGATCGGCGCCGAGCAAGGCCGGGCAGGCGAGGTTCGTCTCTCTCGAAGGGACGCCGCTGAAAGGTCGTTCGACCGACGGCGTGCTCCGCAACTTTACATCCGAGCCGATCCCGATGGTCACGTCGCGCGGGCCGCAAGGCTCGCTCGTCCAGGTTGTCGATTACGCCGCGGGCCAGTCCAAGGCGCCGGTCGATGTCTTCGTCGCGCACAAGTGGGCTGAGCCGATCACCGACCCGCGCGCCGAGACACCGCCTGTCGAGGAGATGTGGTGCCTCTCTCAGCACCCGACACGACGCCTGCTCTTCGATGTGTTCCTGCACGAGACGCTGGCACGAGAGAGCATCACCTCGCTCGGCGCGCACCTGATAAGCCCCGCGATGACCGACAGCGTCGGCGATCGGTGGACGGACCGCCTCGCGGATTGCCCGTCGTTGCGCATACTCCCGCGTTCGCTCGGGCAGTGCGGCTCGCCCGCGTACGCCCGGCATGTGGAACTGCTCGCCCACTTCTTCGATCGTCTCGGCTGGGATCCGGCGAAGTTCGTGGGCTACCGCTGCGAGGTCGAGTATCCGATCTGGGGAGCCGGGTATTGCCTGTCGTGTGACTTCGGCCGGGCGACGGACGACTGAGTTCGTCCATGCCGGGGTTCAGTTACCATCGCGGCGATGTCTACCGCGCAGAGCGAGAACGCCGAACGCGCGACGACCCTTCCTTCTGATCGGGTTTTCGGATTGCTTCGCGCGCATTGGGGTTTCGATGAACTTCGCCCGATGCAGTCGCGCGCCGTCGCCGCTGCCCTGGATCGCCGGGACTCGCTCGTCGTGCTTCCGACGGGCGGCGGCAAGAGCCTGTGCTATCAACTCCCCCCGCTCGTCACGGGCGGTTCGTCCATCATCGTCTCGCCGCTGATCGCGCTGATGCAGGATCAGGTCCGCGCGCTCACCGGGATGGGCGTCGCCGCCGTCGCGCTGCACAGCGGGATGACCGAACGTGAACTCGCCGACGCCGAGCGCGCGATCGACACCGGCGAGGCAAGGCTGATCTACGCGGCGCCGGAACGGCTTGTCTCCTCTCGCGGGCGCGAACTGATTCGCCGCGTCAAACCCGAAGCGATCGTCATCGACGAAGCGCACTGCATCAGCCAGTGGGGGCACGACTTCCGCCCGGAGTATCGAAGGCTTACGGAACTCCGCGCCGCGGCGCCGTCGGCGACCTGGCACGCGTTCACCGCGACCGCCACGCCTCGCGTCCAGCATGACATAGCCGAGCAATTGCGACTGCGAGACCCCGTGGTGCTCGTCGGTGATTGTGATCGGCCCAATCTGCTGTATCGAGTCACGCATCGAGTTGATGCGCGCGAGCAGACTCTCGCGGCGATACGCCGTCACGCCGGGCAGGCCGCGATCGTGTATTGCATCAGCAGGCGCGAGACGGAATCGCTCGCGGAATGGCTTTCAAGCAAGGGCGTTTCCGCCGAGGCCTATCACGCCGGGCTGACGCCGAACGTTCGCCACGCGGTGCAGAACCGGTTCATGACGGACCGTACGAGCGTTGTGGTCGCGACGGTCGCGTTCGGGATGGGGATCGACCGTTCGGATGTTCGCTGCGTGGTGCACACCGCGATGCCGAAATCGGTCGAGCATTACCAGCAGGAAGCCGGCCGCGCCGGGCGTGACGGACTCGATGCCGAGTGTCTATTGCTCTATTCGTCCGCCGACGCGGTGCGCTGGCGACAACTGATGGATCGATCTGCGGCCGAGGCTGGGCTGGAAGGCGCCTCGCCGCACCAGATCGAACTGCTCGCGGGCGTGCAGCGGTTCTGCGCGTCGATGCGATGCCGGCATCGAGCGCTCGCCGAATATTTCGAGCAGACTTTTGCCGGCGAAACCTGCGGCGCCTGCGACGTGTGCCTGAACGAATCGCCGGCGGTCCCCGACGCCGTCGTCATCACACAGAAGATCCTCTCCTGCGTAGCCCGGCTCGACGGCCGGTTCGGCGTGGCGCACGTCGTAGACGTGCTGCGGGGATCTAAGAAAGATAAGATCACCTCGTTCGGGCACGACCGGCTCACCGTCCACGGGCTGATGCGCGCGACGCCCGCGGAACTGCTGCGGAGTTTTGTTGCGCAACTCGTCGATCAGGGGGCGCTCGAGCACACGCCCGGCGACCGCCCGCTAATCCGGCTGACGGCGCACGCGCGCGAGTATCTGCGCGGGGAGCGCGAGGTGACACTGCGGGCCCCGAAACTCGCCGCCCGCGCCGAGACGGCCCGCGCCGAGGAAGATTGGGCGGGCGTTGATCGTGATATGTTCGAGCGGCTGCGAAGCCTGCGACGGACCATCGCCGAGGACCGCGGCATCCCCGCGTACATGATCTTCGACGACCGCACGCTCCGGGCGATGGCGCGCGATCGGCCAGCCAATGCCGAGGCTATGCTCCGGGTCCGTGGCGTCGGTCCGAAGAAGTTCGAGGAGTTCGGCGCCGAGTTCCTGAGTTGCATTTATGCCTGACCGGGAAGGGTTGACGCGCCGTGCGCCGAGCGCCAGATGCGGGCTACACTGTGCGGCTGTGGTTCTTTGTGGAGGCAGGTGATGGCGGTGTATCAACTTCATATCGAGAACGGCGAGCGTCGCGCAGTCCCGCTGACCGACCGCCCCATCGCCATCGGGCGCCACCCGGACAACGACATCCCGATCCAGGACGATCTCGCCAGCAGGTTCCACTGCGTCATCGAGCCGCACGCGAGCGGGTACCGCGTGCGCGACCTCGGCAGCCGCAACGGGACCAAACTTAACGACGAGCGCATCGACACCCGCGACCTCGCGCCGGGCGACGTGATCCGTGTCGGCGGGCATACTTTCCGCTTTGTAGGCAAAGGCGCGAGCGTCGCCGCGACCGCGGGCGCCAAGGGCGCGAAGTCGTCGTCGCGGGGCGGCTCCGCTCGCGCGGGCGCCGCTGCCAGCGCGGATCGAGACCCCGATGGCGCGACCCCGCCCTGGGCGAAGGAACTCGCGTCACTGATCCGGAACCTCCCGCCGAAGGACGAGCGCGAGGAGCGAGTCCGCCTCGTTGATGCGGACGGGAAAGAATCCGACGCGCTCTCGGGCGAAGGGATCGGCTCGATCGCGTCGCGGCTGATCCTGCTGGCTGCGTCGAAGGCGCACGCGACGGACATCCACCTTGAGCCTCGCGTCGAATCGATGCAGATCCGGCTTCGCGCCGACGGGCAGATGATAACAATAACAAACATGCCGGTTCGCGTGGGCGAGCGCGTTCTGGCGCTCTTCCGCACGGCGTGCCAGCTGAAGACGGCGCCGCGTGACGCGGTGCTCGACGGGCATTTCTCCGCGCGGTTCACGTCGCGGCGCGTCGATTACCGCGCGTCGTTCACACCCTCGGTTCACGGGCAGAAACTTGTATTGCGCGTGCTGGACCTGCGCGACGCGCCTGCGAGCCTGAACGACCTCGGCATGCCGCGCTACATGGTCGACCGCGTCCGCAAAACGGTCCATCAGAACCAGGGGATGATGCTCGTGTGTGGGCCGACCGGCTCCGGCAAGACCACGACGCTCTACCAGGGGCTGCGCGAGATCGACCGCGAACGTCGCAACGTCGTCACGATCGAAGACCCGGTCGAATATCAACTCGAAGGCGTCACGCAGATCCCCGCGGACATCGAGCGAGGCAACACGTTCGGCGCCTTGCTGCGGTCCGTCCTGCGTCAGGATCCGGATGTTATATTCGTCGGCGAGATCCGCGACGACGAGACGGCACGAGTCGCCATGCAGGCCGCGATGACCGGGCACCTCGTCTTCAGCACCGTGCACGCGAAGGACACGATGGGCGCGGTGTTCCGCCTGATGGACCTGAACGTCGAGCGGCACCTCGTCGCCAACGCCCTCGACCTCGTGCTGGCGCAGCGGCTGGTCCGGACCCTCTGCTCAAACTGCAA
>CAZTEE010000132.1:4154-5161 GCA_964611775.1 uncultured Phycisphaeraceae bacterium
ACGCCCGGTGAAACTCACGCCCGGGCAGGCAACGCGGCTGGGCCGGTTCGTGCAGGGAGTTGATAACTTATATGCCGCGACCGGCTGCGCGCAGTGCCTGCGGACGGGGTATCGCGGGCGGCAGGCGCTCTTCGAACTGCTGTCGTTCAACGACGAACTGCGCGACGCTGTTCTTAACAACCCCACGATCGCCGCGATGAAGAAGATCATCGAGCAGGACCTGTTCACGACGCTGGTGCAGTCCGGCTTCCAGATGGTCGCGCGCGGCGAGACCTCGCTCGAAGAAGTCGAACGCGTCGTGGGCGACGGGTCGAACTAACTGTATTATTTGAAACATCCACAACATGTGGGACGGGCGTCCCGGTGGGACGGGCGTCCCGCCCGTCATCCGCACCCTGACCTTCGCTCCGCTCAGGTCAGGCATCCCGGCTGCGCCGTCCCCCGGATATGTGACGGCCCGGCGGGGTTCGAATATTTTTGAAAAATGTTCTTGACTTTGCCGCCGGGGTCCGATACTTGTGTCGGCATGAGACGCCCCGCAGCGGATCAACCTCCCCGGCTTCCCGAGCCTCCGAGCCTCCGAGCCTCCGAGCCTGCATGCTATCCGTGTCTTTGCTGTGTTTTTCGGCATTGCCCGGCTGTGAACGGCGCCCGGACTCAATCTCCACCACCCCCCAGACCGAGCCGGCGATCGCATCGCCGAGACGGGCGTACCGGCCCCGACGCTGGATGTGCCCCGCGTCGCGGATTTCGGCGTCGCCCTCCCCGGCCAGACACTCCACGGCGAGATCGTCGTCCGCAATACTTCAACCCGCGATGTCGCGGTCCGGGATGTCCGCGCCTCGTGCGCCTGCACCGTCCCCGGCGTACGGTCGTTCGCGGTCCCGGCGGGCGGCTCTTACACCCTCCCGCTCTCGATCACGCCGAGCTGCCCGGACAAGACTACGGCGTTTGTACGCCTGCTCACCGGCCCGAATGAAGACGACGGCGTCACATTCTGGATCAGC
>CAZTEE010000133.1:0-5131 GCA_964611775.1 uncultured Phycisphaeraceae bacterium
ACGCGGACGTGCTGCTCGAACCGCGCAAGTCGCAGAGCGACGTTCTCGACGCGGTGAACATCATCCGCCGCAACGGCGCGCACCTTCTGTCGATCATCAACGACATCCTAGACATATCCAAGATCGAAGCGGGACGGATGACCGTCGAGCGTGTCGCGTGCGACCCGGTGCAGATCCTCTCCGAGGTCTACTCGCTGATGCACGTCCGGGCCGAGGAGAAGAGCCTGTCGCTCCAGGTCGAGTTCGTCGGCCCGATGCCCACCGTCATCCGCACCGATCCGACGCGCCTCCGCCAGGCGCTTCTGAATCTCGTGGGCAACGCGATTAAGTTTACTAAGTCCGGCGGCGTGCGCATCGTCGCCGGGCTGCCCGAGCGCGAGCCGGGATCCGAGCATCGGTTGCGTGTGCAGGTCATTGACACCGGCGTCGGGATGACGCCCGAACAGATCAATCGGCTCTTCCGCCCGTTCGCCCAGGGCGACACCTCGACAACCAGGCACTTCGGGGGCACCGGCCTCGGACTCAGCATCTCACGCAGCCTGGCGCGTATGCTCGGCGGGGACATCGAGGTCGAATCCACACCCGACGCCGGCAGCACCTTCACTCTGACACTCGGTGTCGGGGATCTGGCGGGGTCGAAGATGGTGGGATCACCCTCGCTCGCCGCCCAGCCGGAACTCACCCGGGCAGAAATCAATAACACGGAAACTAAAGACGCGAAGAAGCCATTGTCGGGCCGGTTCCTCCTCGCCGAGGACGGGCCGGACAACCAGCGGCTGATCGGGCACATCCTCCGCAAGGCTGGCGCGGAGGTTGACCTGGCTGAGAACGGGAAGATCGCGTTCGAGACGGCCGACGCCGCGTCGCGCAACGGCGATCCGTACAACATCATATTGATGGACATGCAGATGCCCGTGATGGACGGGTACACCGCGACGAGCAAGCTCCGCCGATCGGGATACCGCGGGACGATCATCGCCCTCACCGCACACGCCATGACCGGCGACCGCGAGCGCTGTCTCGGCGCCGGGTGCGACGACTACGCGACCAAGCCGATCAACCGCGACGAACTCATCGGCCTGTGCGCGGATTACCTCGAGCGTGGCGCGATGCGGGCCGCCTGACCGGCAGGCTGATTCTGCTACGATCGCGGCCGAGATGACCCCGGACGAGGCCCGATCCCTGATGCACGAGTGGACGCCGTCGGCGTCGCTGCGCGGGCACATGGAGTCCGTCGCCGCGTGCATGGGCGCCTACGCCGACCGACTCGCCCCCGCCGACCGCGACCGCTGGGTCGTCGCCGGTCTGCTCCACGACTTCGATTACGAGAAGCACCCGACAACCGCAGAGCACCCTTACATCGGCGTGAAACACCTCGAATCGCTCGGCGTTGACGAGGAGATCCGCACCGCGATCCTCGGGCACGCCGCCTACACCAACACCCCACGCGTAAGCCCGATGGCCAAGGCTCTCTTCGCGGTGGACGAACTGTCGGGGTTCATCGTGGCGTGCGCGAAGGTCCGCCCGACCGGGATCGACGGGATGGAGCCGGCGAGTGTTAAGAAGAAACTCAAGGACAAGTCCTTCGCCGCCGCGGTGAGCCGCGACGACATCCGCATCGGGGCCGAGGAGTTCGGCGTGGACCCCTCCGAGCACATCCGGACCTGCATCGACGCGATCGCGCACGAGCGCGACCGTGTCGGCGCCTGACCGTCCTCCCCGCGAAAATAGAATGGTTCTAATATGACAATAATCGCTATCACCCGACAGGTCAGCCCGACGCTCGGCGCGTGCGAACTGACGTACATGGACCGCGACGCGATCGACCCTCGCCGGGCCGCGCAGCAGCACGCCGCGTACGAGAGCGCCCTCCGCGCGATGGGCGCCGAGGTCGTCTCGCTCCCGCCCGAGCCGGGCATGCCCGACTGCTGCTTCGTCGAGGACACCGCCCTCGTGCTCGACCGCGTAGCGGTGCTCGCGCGCATGCGCCGCGCCAGCCGGGCGCCCGAAGTCGCGCTAGTCGAACGGCTCCTCTCATCGCAACGCGAGATCGCCCGCATCAACCCCCCCGGCACGCTCGAAGGCGGGGACGCCTTCCTCGTCGGTCGCACGATATTCGTCGGGCTTTCGACGCGCACCAACGAAGCGGGCGTCTCACAACTCCGCGCCATCGCCGAGCCGATCGGCTACAAAGTCGTCGCGGTCCCGGTGGCGGGCTGCCTGCACCTTACAACGGGGGCGTCCTGGCTGGACGATCGGCGTGTGCTGGCGAACCCGGCGTGGATCGACACATCCGCGATGGCCGAGGCGGGGGCCGAGATCGTCGCTGTGCACCCCGATGAACCCTGGGCCGCCAACACGCTCCGGCTCGACGCCCGCACGCTCATGGGCGGCGGCTTCCCGCGCACACGCGAGATCGTAGGATCGCTCGGCGTGGAGACGGACGCCGTGGACATCTCCGAACTTATGAAGGCCGAGGCGGGCCTCACCTGCATGAGCCTGCTTTTCGAGGGCGCGCCCGCGCCGCTGCTCGATGCGCTCGGCTCCCGCACCGGCCGCGCGAACTCGCCGCTACCGACCCCGTAGCTCCGCGGCTAAAATCACATCATATTACGATTCTGCCCCCACCTGTCTCACACGATCGCACCGGCGAAAGGGACTTCCGGCGTGTCGCGCATACCGCGCACGTCGCGCGATGCGCACAATGCCCAGGGATTTTATCGCCGGGCATGAAGTTGTGATACGCACCGCGACTCGGAATCCGTGTCACCCCGGATCGGCCAGCCGCTGGTACTCGCGGAGCCGGGCTTCGAGTTCGTCATGGGTCAGCGTCGCGAGCCGATCGAGGCTGAACGATTCGAGCGTGAACGACGCGATCACCGTCCCGCGCGCCAGCCCCTCGCGGAGCATGTCGAACGTGACCGGCTCGCCGCCGAAACGCTCCGCCGCATGCCGCGCCGCGACGTGCCCGAGCAACCCGCCCGCGAAACTGTCCCCGGCGCCCGTCGGGTCGATGACCTTTTCAGCCGGGTACGCCGGCAGCGCCGCCAGACCTTCGCGGTGGACCATGACGCACCCGTGCTCGCCCTTCTTAATAACCGCGAAACTCGGCCCCATGTCGAGGATCGCCCGGCCCGCCGAGATCGGGTTGCGCCTGCCAGTGAGGAGCCTGGCCTCCTGATCGTTGAGCACCAGCCCGTCGATCTCGCGCAGCAGCCCTTCGAGATCGCCCCTCGCGGTGTCGATCCACAGGTCCATCGTGTCCGCGACGGCGATCGCGCGATCCCCGAAACCTTCTAGCAACTCCCGCTGCACCGCCGGGTGCGTGTTCGCCAGAAAGACGTACTTCGAGTCCCGATATTCCGCCGGGGATCTCGGCGGCGCCTCCGCCAGCACGCCGAGTTCGGTGAACAGCGTCTCGCGCACGTTCATGTCGTCGAGGTAACGCCCGCCCCACGCGAAGGTCTTGCTCGCCGGTCGTTCGTCCAGCCCGACGACGCAGACATTCGGGAACCGCGCCAGCGTCGCCCGGTGCCCGTAGGTGAAATCCCCCCCCACCGCGGCGACCATGCGCACCGGCGTGAAGAACGACGCCGCCGCGGAGAAGTACGTCGCGCTCCCGCCCAGCACACGCTCGGCCCGGCCCGTGGGCGTCTCGACCGTGTCGATCCCGATCGTTCCCGTGACAATCAACGGCATCGCACGAGTGTAGGGCGAATCGGCGGCGCTCACACCCGAGCCGCGGAAACATGCTCGACCGCGTTGCGGAACATCCGCGCGCCCGGCGTCGGCGCGTCACTTCCCGCCGATCCACACCGGGTCCACGACGGGTGCTGTCGACGGTCGGCGAAACGCTCCGGATGTGGCATCAAGCCCAGCACCAGGCCCGTCGAATCGCATACCCCCGCGATCGAACGCATCGACCCGTTCGGGTTTGACGTGTAGCGCACCGCGACCTGCCCGCCGGCTTCGAGCGCGTCGAGCGTCGCATCGTCCGACACGAACCGCCCCTCGCCGTGCGCGATCGGCAGGATCGCGTCCGCCGCGGGCAAATCCACTAGCCCCGCCGTCCAGATGCACCTCGACCGCGGGTACTCGACGCCGACCCACTTGTCGATGAATTGAGCCCCCGCGTTCTCCGCGAGCGCCGCGGTCCGGGCCGTCGAACCGTTCCGCCCGGGCAGAAGCCCGACCTGTGTCAGCACCTGAAACCCGTTGCACACACCGACGATCGGCACGCCTCGCACCACCGCAGCGGCTAACGCTTCAAGCAGCCGCTCCCGCACCTTCATCGCCAGCACTCGCCCGGAGGCGATGTCGTCCCCGAAACTGAATCCGCCGGGGAAGCCGATCAGGTCCGCCGACGCGATCATCGCCGGGTCCGCGGCAAGACGGTCGATGTGCACGTGCACCGGCCCGGCGCCCGCATCGGTGAACGCACGCGACAACTCGGCGTCACAGTTCGTCCCCGGAGCGCGGACAATCAATGCGACAGGTCGATCGTGCATCCCCACATACTACCGCCACGCCCGCAGCGGCAGCCGACTCGGCTTGCCGTAAACGCTCGCGCACGGGCGAGACCGCCCGCCCGATCACGTGTGGGGCCCCTTCCCCCCGGAGGCTCAGACGCCCGCAGCATGTGCAGCCTTGCTCTTGGTGCGGCGTCGATGTCGGATCTGACGGCTACCAGGAACTCGACCCTGTGGAGGCGTCTCGCCCACGACGGAGAACGCCTCTGCCCGCAGCCCGCGTGGATGCGCGCCGCTGGATCTTGACCCGTCGGCGGAAGCATCCGCCCGATGTCGGCTCGCGCAGCCGACGGTTCATCCTGGCCTGATCCGGTTGCCCACGACGCCGCACCAAAGCGCAAGCCCGAAATCAACCGCATGGAGCAAACTCCTCACAGAGGGAGGGGGAGGCACTGATGGGAGGTGCGCCCCGCCGGTGTGCGGGCTGCCCCGGCGGCAAGCTCCCCCCCAGAGCGCGGAGGTGATCGTGAACATGTAAGTCCTGGGACGGGCCGGGGTCGGTCGCGCGCCGGGGCCATGTCCCCGATCGGCGCTACCTCTTTACATGCCCCTCCCGGCGGAGTAGTGTCCGGGCGTCATGACACGAAACCGAATCTTCCCGG
>CAZTEE010000134.1:0-5119 GCA_964611775.1 uncultured Phycisphaeraceae bacterium
TGACCACCGCGTCGGCGCCGACCGCAACGGCCGGAGCGTTCACTACCCGCGAACGGACCGGCCCGATCGAGAGTCATCGTGACGGCGGCGGCCCCGACTCCAACGATTGGGACGACAGCCCCGCACCGTTCTGATATCTAATAATTCATCACATGGTGGGACGGGTGTACCGCCCGTCTTGCAAAACAGTCGATCCAGTGGGACGGGCGTCCCGCCCGTCTTCCCAGCCTTGAATAACACTCTGCGCGGTCAGGCGTCCGACGGGCCGGCTCACGAGTATGATCGCGGCGTGAGCAAGCCCGACCCGTTCATCGCAGAGGAAACGCTGCCCGATCCCTTGCCGGCCGAGCCGTTCGGGCTGTTCCGGGAGTGGTTCGAGGCGGCTCGAGCCGGACGAGTACAGCCGAATCCGGACGCGATGACTCTTGCGACGGTGGACCCCGACGGCCGGCCGTCCGCGCGGATCGTGCTGTGCAAGGCGATCGACCCCGGCCTCGGCCGGGTCTCGTTCTACACAAACCGTCAGAGCCGGAAGGGCCGTGCGATCGACGCGGAGCCCCGCGTCGCGCTCGTGCTGCACTGGGATGCGCTGGATCGGCAGGTGCGAATCGAAGGCGTCGCGTCGCGCGCATCGGACTCCGAGAGCGACGCGTACTTCGCCGCACGCCGACTTGAGAGCCGACTCGGCGCTTGGGCCAGCGCGCAAAGCCGGCCGCTCTCCTCGCGAGACGAACTGCTCGCTCGAGTGGCGGAGACGATGGCTCGGTTCGGAGTGACGCTAGATGATCTCGAGCGGGGGCAGGCGGACATCCCGCGCCCGCCGCACTGGGGCGGGTATCACGTCCTCGCCGACGCGGTCGAACTCTGGATCGGCGGCGCCGGCCGGATCCACGACCGCGCCCGCTGGGTTCGTTCTATCCTCGGCGCCCAAGCCGGGACGCCCGGGCCGTGGTCGGCGACACGGCTGTTCCCCTGAGCCGCCGAGGGATCAACTAAGCATTAAAAAATGAAACTTGAGAAATTGACAGGTCCGCGTAATGGGCGGTGAGGGATTCGAACCCCCGAAGGCGTAAGCCAGCGGGTTTACAGCCCGCCCCGTTTGACCACTCCGGCAACCGCCCGTGTCGCGTCGGCACGCCGAGCGACGGGGGAGTGACAGTACCACGGCATTGGGTCGTCGGCAAGAATGCGCCCGGGAGGACTCGAACCTCCGACCTGCGGTTTAGGAAACCGCCGCTCTATCCTGCTGAGCTACGAGCGCGAAGCACGGGCGACCCCCGATCGGGGCGGCCCGATCTTGATGTTACCCGCTGCGCTCGGCGGGGATCGCCGGACTTGGCGTATTGTTCCGGGCGTGCAACGGACCGGAACCGAATCAGGCGGCGATTCCCGCGAGAAGCCCGAGCCAGGCCCGCCCCCGGCGCGGACGCCGCGACGCCGGGGGAAATTTCGCCGGTTCAGACGGGTGTGTCTGCGCTGCCTGGCGATCGGTTCACTGATACTGGCGTCCGTGGCCGGCGCGTTGTGGATCACCCAACCGTGGTGGCTCCCCTCATTCGCCGGCCCGATCGCGACGAGGCTGATGGGGACGCCGGTGTCCGTGCAGAGCGCTCGATTGACGCTCACGGGACGGTTCCGGGCGACCGGGGTCCGCTTAGGGTCGTCAGCGGATGTCGATTCGCCGATCGTTACGATCGAGCGTGCCGAGGCTTCGTTGCGATGGAGCGGATCTCAGCGGTCAGGCCCGTTGTTCCGCGATGTTGTATTGAAGTCGCCGGTTGTTCGAATCCGCCCCGCTGCGGGTGATGCGGCCCCGGAGTCGCCGGCGCAAGCGGTCGGGAGGCTAAGGCGGGCCCTCCGAGGCGTATTCGAACTCCCGAGCGTCGAGGTGATCGACGGCTCTCTGATCTTCGCCGACAGGCTCGGCGAATCGGTTCTCACGATCACCGGCGTCGGGTCATTCCAGCGACGCGTCGGCCGACCGGGCGTCTACGACCTCACCGTCGAGCAAGCAGGCGCAGGCCAACCGATCCGTCTTGAAGGATGGATCGACCTGACCGACCGGACGGCCCGGCTGGAAACCCGCGACATTCTGCTCACCGACTGGTTCGAGTCCGTGACGATCGCGCGCGACTCCCAGACCTGGCGGGAGATCGTCGCTGCGGGCCGGCTCGATGAAGCGGTCGTCGAATACTCGCCGGAGAACGGGCTGAGAACTCGGATGCAGATCCTTGATGCCCGCCTGGTCGTACCCGTCAGCGCCGAACGCGAAAACGATCCTCAGCACCTCGTCTTCGATGAGGTTCACGGGAACATCCTTATCACCGAGCGCGGCGTCGAGGCGCAGGTCAGCGGCCTCGTCGGTGGGCTGCCCACACTCGCGACACTCGAAGCGGACGGGCCGAGCCTGACCGCACCATTTCGAGCGGAACTCGTCGGCGGGCCGTTCATCATCGATTCACGCTGGCCGGCCTTGACGCTCGCACCGAGTGATGTCCGCGACGTCATCGACGACTTCACTTCCCCGGAGGCGCAGATCGTCGCGAGGATCAGGCTCAGCCGGTCCGAGCCGAGCGGGTCATTCGACGCCGGCGTGGCCGTCAGCGGTGAGATCGGCCTGACGAACGGCGCAATCACGTTCGTTGATTTCTTATATCCGGTACGCGACATCACCGGGCGTGTCGAGTTCGATGAGACGGAAATCCGGCTTGTCGGCCTGACCGGCGCCGGCCCGACGGGCGCATCAATCAGCGCCGATGGCGTCGTCACCCCGACCCCTGCCGGGGCGGAGTTGGACCTGACAATCTCCGCCGACGATGTACCGATAGACGACGCGCTGCTCGCCGCGCTTTCTCAGGACGAAGCCGTGATCGTGCGGTCGCTATTCGACCGTGAAGCATTCGCCGCGATGCGCGATTCCGGCCTGCCGATCGGGACATTTCCCAGCCAGCCGGCGTTCGGCGAGCCTTGGCGAGCGAATGTCAGAGTACGGGTCCGACGTTACCCGGACCGTCTCCCGCCGCACGAAGTAACCGTCGACGCAGAGTTCCCCAGCGCGGACATCCTCTACACGGAATTCCCTTATCCCCTGCGCGCCGAGGGCATGCGGTTGCGGATCACGCGAGATTCCGTGGAAATTCTGCACGCGCCGCTAGTCGGACCTTCGGGGGCCCGGGGCGCGCTCGCCGGGACAGTCGAGTGGAACGTCCGCGGCGCCCGGCCCGACATCGACATCCATTTCAATGAAATGCCGGTCGACGAACTGCTTCTCGCCGCGATCGAACGTACGGAAGGATCGATCGACGGCTCTTCAGCAGAGATGCTGCGGGAACTCGGCGCGCGTGGGCGCATCGTCGGCGACGCAAAGATCGGTGTCGACGATTCCGGCGAGATCGCATGGAGCGTGCGGGCGTCCCTCGCGGGGTTGATCCTCGCGCCTGAACCGGGCGCCGACACGCTCGCACGCGCCGTCGCCGGAGTCCTGCATGCCGACTCGGACGGATGGAGAATCGAGAGCGCCGAGGTCCGTCTCGGCGCCGACAGCGTGCGCCTGGCGGCGGGCGCGGCGATTTCAGACGAGCGGCGCTTCACACTGCACGCAGACTCGGACCGGCTCAGCCTCGGTGCGCCGATCAACGGCTTCGTGCGTCTCTTCGACACCGATGCCGCATCCCGGCTTGATTCGCTGCGCAGCGAGTTTTCACCCGAAGGCGCGGTGCGCGCATCGCTCGACGTAACGATCGCGGGCGACGACGCGAAATTCGTCGCGACGATCGAGCCGATCACCGAAGCCGCGTTCACGATCTCCGGCGAGCGCGTTCGGCTCCGCCCGTCGGGCGGTAGCGTAATCGCCGACGCGACAGGCGTGAATCTCCAAGATCTGTCGTTCACAACCGCGGATGTGAACACAGAACGCGCCGGAACAGTGCGCGTGTCGGGCGCATTCAACAGACATGCGACGAGCGTGAGCCTTGACGCCCAGGATATTGCCATTGAAGGTGCGCTCGCCCGGGCGGTAGTAGCGTCCGCGTATCCGGATCTCCGTCAAGCCTGGCAAGAATTTGACGCTGCCGGTGTTTTCGATGTGCGGGCTGAGCTCACGGGTATCAACGGAACGGACACGCTTCGCATCGAATCGGGCGCGTTGCGACCGAGATCGCTCGCATTCACACGCGCCGGTCGGCGGGTGCGGTTTGACCGGATCAACGGCGAGATCACGCTAGGCCCGAACGGCGGCGTCGTGGACTCGCTCTCGCTCGAATCCGACGGCTGGGTCGCCGAAGCGAACGGTGATTGGCTGGCGGGCGACACGCCGGGTGTTCGGCTCTCGCTCGATGCCCGCGGCGACCGGCTCGGTGCGGAAATATTCGCGGTTTTACCTGCCGATGCGCGCGATGTTCTCGATGCGATCGACTTCCACGTAGAGCACGGTTTCGCGCTGCGCAACGCGACTCTTGCCGTCAACTGGCCCGACGACGCCGAAGATGTCGGGGACGGCTTCCGCGATGGTTTTTCCTTCAGCGGGACTCTCGAAGTGCGCGGAGCCTCGCTAGAACCAGGGATTCTTATCGATCGGATCGACGGGGCAGCGGTTGTCCGAATCGGCCGTCCGCCTGCGGTCGACGGTACGAAACTCGAGATTGCCTTGCATGCCACGTCGGCGCTGATCGCGGGTGTTCGAATCGACGGAGTGCGCGGCCTGATCGCGCGCTCGGCGGGCGATTCCGACCGAGTGGATCTGCACTTCGAGAGCGCTGTTCACGGCGGCGCCGTCGTCGTCGATGGGGCTGTCGCCGGCGATCTCCTCTCGGACGGCCGGTACTCGCTGGACATCCGTCTGGCGGGAGTCGATCTCGCCGCGCTGCTGGAAGATCGGACGGGCCAGCGAGATGACGCCGGCGCGCGCGGATCGCTCGACGCTTCGCTTATACTCGCCGGGGCGGAGCAAGGGCCGACACGCGGCGCCGGCGAGATCAGGATCCAGGGCGGCGAACTGCTCCGGCTCCCACTCGTCGTGACGATCCTCGAACTCGGAAACGTGCTGCCACCGATCGGCGAGCGCCTGGACTATGCAAACGCAATCTTCACACTAGATGATGATATCGCAACATTCGAGCGG
>CAZTEE010000135.1:0-5087 GCA_964611775.1 uncultured Phycisphaeraceae bacterium
GCCGACGCCGAACGCGAGTGCGCGGCGTTCTACAAGCGGACCGGCAGGCTCATCAAACTTCTGACCGTGCAGGAAATCATCGACGAAGAGCATATAATGAGGATGTAGCCGGCTCGACGTGTTTTGCGCGGATCACTCGGCGCGCGTGTGCTTCTCCGCTGCGGCGAGGAGGGCGGCGAAACGGGGTTCGGGCATGCCTAACTTTTCTGCGAAGTGGCGGAGGACTTCGCGCTCGGCGTCCTTCAGCACGCCGTCGGCTATCGCGACGTGGAAAAGGGTCTTCATCGTCTCGTCCGGCTCCGAGCGGACGATGTCGAACTGCGCCTTGTAGAACTCGGCGTCGGTCGATGCGCGGTCGATCATCGAGCGGAGTGACAACGCGCCGACACCGGCTTCCTGCGCGAGGCGCTGGAGCAGCGGGTGTTCGCGTTCGCACACATTCTTATCGCTGCCGGCTACGCAGCACGCGGCGCGGAGGATCTCGACTTTTTTCATAGGCATCGGCGGCGTCCTTGTGCAGAGCGTGGAATCTTATCACACGGCGTCGGATCGGAGCTATTTACCGAGTGCCGATGGGCTGTGGATCGGGTGTGTTGCTCGGGGATAACGGGCGGGACGCCCGTCCCACGGGGTTGGTTTTATTTTTGTGACGGGGTTCTCGGTATCGCTGCGATCAGGCGTGCGAGGTCTTCGTCGGTGATTGCGGCGGTGAGCGAGATTCGCACGCGTGAGGCGCCGACGGGGACGCTGGGCGGGCGGATCGCGGGGGCGCGGAAACCAGCGTCGGCCAAGCGTTGTGATAATCGCAGAGCCTCGGCGGGGTCGCCGACGATCAGCGGAATGATCGGCGTTGGGTCGTCGCCGAGGGTTTCGGCGGTCCAGCCCTTTGAAATGAGCGCGGCGCGGAGCGAGCGAGCCAGTCCATGCAGGCGGTCGCGACGTTGAGGCTCTGATTCGAGCACATCGAGGGCGGCGTCGATCGCGGCGACCTGAGGCGCCGGCGCCGCCGTGGTGTAGATGAACGAGCGAGCGAAATTAATTACCGATTCGATCACGGCGAGCGGCCCGGCGATGAAGCCGCCGAGCGAGCCAAGGGCTTTGGAAGCGGTCGAGATCGTTATGTCCGCGACCTGGTCGAATAGTTCGTCGGCCCCGGCTCCGGTCGCGCCCAGAACCCCGGTGGCATGGGCTTCGTCGAGGATCAGCGCGCACGCGCCGTCTCGCGCGGAATTTATGTCGTCGCGAAGCCGGGCGAGTTCGGGGATCGGCGCGATGTCGCCGTCCATTGAGAAGACGGAGTCCGTGACGATCCAGACGGTCGAACCAGGCGATCTCGCGATGTGCTGATCGGCGATCGAGCGGGCGTGATCGGCGTCGTGGTGCTGATAGCGTCGGAAGGCGACGCGGGGCTGCCTGGCGTTGGCGAGCATGGCGGCGTCGAGCAGGCTGGCGTGATTGAGCCTGTCCAGCAGGATCAGGTCGCCGTGTGAAGACAGGGCAGTGACAGCTGCGAGGTTTGCGGTGTATCCGGTCGGGAGCAGTATTGCGGCGTCGGCGTGCTTGAACCCGGCGAGGCGGCGCTCGAGGCGGGAGTGCGGGCCGGTGTCGGAGGCGAGAATCCTAGACGCCCCGGCGCCTACGCCTTGGGTTCGGGCGGCGTCGGCGACGGCCTCGGCGAGCCGGGGGTCGCGACGCAGGCCGAGATAGTCGTTCGAGCCGAGGTCCACAAGCCCGGCGTCGGGAGTCGGCAGCGTCCGGAACAGGCCGTCGGCTCGCTGGGTTTCAAGGCGGGCGTGCAGCCGGTCTAGCCAGGCGGGATCCGGGTTAGATGATCTGCGGTTCGGATGGTCGGTGTCAGCGTTCGGACGAGTAGGCATCGGACTCGTCCTTGACGACTCGGTCGGTTGAGACGTCGAGTTGCCTGACGGCGTCGTCGAAATCTTCGACGGCGCGCTGCATCAGCCTGCCGACCTTGAAGCGTACGACGTTTTTCGCGGGCACTTCGACACGTTCGAGTGTGCGCGGGTTCTGGGCGGTGCGGGAGGCGCGTTCCTTGGTTTCGAAGACGCCGAACTCCCTGAATTCGAGGCGATTGCCGCGTCCGAGTTCGTAGATCATGTTGTCGAGGAAACTCTGAACAAGCCGCTTGACGATCACCCGCTTCAGGCCGGTGTCGCGGGCGACCTGTTCGATGAGGTCTTTCTTTGTGACGGTCGCCATCCCCGGATGCCCCGATAATGTCGAGGGGATGCGGCGCTCGCTGCGCAGGCGCCGACTCGATCGGCACTCGGCACGGAACCACGTTCCCCACTGTCCTAGCCCCGTCGTCCAGTATGCGTATTTTGGCGGGACAGGTCAATGCCTGACCCCGGAACCGGGCGGTTTTCAACACAAATTGTTGTCCGATCGGCCACGATCCCAGGTATCAGTAGGGATAGCCGAACGACCGCTCCCGGGCTGGTGAGAGGATCGGGATAGTCGGGTCGTATGTAAATCCGGAAAAACCCCCGTGGCCGGAGAAGCCGCGCCGGCGTCCCGAACCGCTGTGGATGTCCCCGCCGAAGAATCCGCCGAATTGGTTGAAAAAGAGTATCGGCGGGTGGTGCGTCGGCGCCGAGTGCCATTCGCTCGATTCGTACAGCCGGCGATTCAGGTTCTGTTCAGCGGTGCGAATGCCGATTCCGTGGTCGCTCCGGGCCGAGTCCGCAGCGGCGAGCGACGATAGGGCTGGTCGCTCGGCGTGTGCCGCCCGGACAGGCTCGGCGTGGAAGACGAGGGCGTCGCTTACGCCGCCGGTCGGCTCCGGTGAATAGGCCGGGCGGCTGGTGCTGACGGAAGACGCGCAGCCGGTCAGGGCCGCGAGGATCGCCGCGGTCAACACGAGCAAGCCCGCCCGCCCGAAGCCGGCTTGAACGCCGATGGCCATGCCCTAATCATGCCCGACGGTCGCGGCCCGGTCCACAGGGATTCGCAAAACCGGGGCGGATTTTCGCGGGCGACGGTTCAAACACCCCGGGCAGGATTCGAACCTGCGACCTGCGGTTTAGAAGACCGCTGCTCTATCCGGCTGAGCTACCGGGGCACTGGCGCCCGCGGTCGGCGGGCCGACTCACTGTACGCCCGATCAAACCCGCGCGGGATCCGGACAAATCAGTCCGTCCCGGGTATCGTGATGCCAAGCGTCGGTCCTGTCCTGCCGTAAGCAATCCCGCCCAGCAGGACGCGATGCATCGCTCACACGCCGATTCACGAACCAGAAGCTGATGCCCACGGACTCAGACACGATCATCCCAATCGAAGCCGCTGCGACCGCCGCCGCCCCTGTCGCGTCGGCGCCGGCGGAGTTGAGTCTGCGCGACAGCGTCGCGGCTCTAATCGAACTGACCAAACCCGGCATCACGAAACTCGTGCTCGTCACGACGGCGGTCGGATTCGCCCTGGGCGCGCTCGGTCGGACATGGGATCCGATCCGACTGGTGATCGCCGGCGTGGTGTGCCTCGCGGGAACGGCCTTGTGCTCGTCGAGCGCCAACGCGCTCAACCAACTCTGGGAACGTCGGCGCGACGCGCTCATGCCGAGAACCTGCGCCCGACCGCTGCCGACACATCGCGTCAGCGCTTTGACCGCGGGTTTCTTCGGCGTGACGTGCGGGCTTGCGGGCGTGTGGACGCTCGCGATCTTCATCAATCCCGCGGCGGCGCTAGTCGCTCTGACCACAATAATAACTTATGTGCTCATTTATACTCCGATGAAAACGCTTTCGACGGCGGCCACGATCGTCGGCGCCGTGCCCGGCGCGCTCCCGCCGGTGATCGGGTTCGCGGCGGCTTCCCCGGGCGTCGGGTTCGACTCGCTCGCGCATCCCGCGCCGTGGTCGCTCTTCGCCGTGATGTTCATCTGGCAGATCCCTCACTTCCTGGCGATCGCGTGGATGCACCGCGACGGCTACGCACGCGGCGGCTTCCGCGTGCTGCCGCTCTTCGACCCCGACGGGGGGCGAACGGCGCGCGCTTCGCTCGCCTGGCTGGGGGCCCTCATACCCGTGTCGCTCTGGCCGATCCTCGCGATGCCCGGGCGGATCGGCTGGGGCTACGCCGCGATCGCGATAGGTTCCGGTGTGTTCTTCCTCATCCCCGCGATCAGGTTTCACAACGAGCGGACTATCCCGAACGCGCGCAGGCTCTTCTTCGCCTCCATTATTTATTTACCTGTATTGCTGCTGGCGATGGTCGCGGACGCGATGGTCACATCGTTCGTGCTGCGATGACGGATTCTCCGGCACATCCCGCCTCCGGCGTCGGTGGCGCGATCGGCGCCCGCGCCGTCATAGTCATCACGATCGTGGCCTTGATCGTCGCCACAGCCGGCGTCGCGGCGCTAACGCTTCTCAGGCCGGCGCCCGCGACCGCGCTGACGCCCGATTCCAACATGGACATGCTCTCGATCCCCGCCTTCACGCTCACCGCGCAGGACGGCCGAACCATCACCCGCGACGACCTGCTCGGCGGCGTGACCATCCTCGATTTCTTCTTCTCGAGCTGCCCGTTCATCTGCCCGCCGATGTCGCGCAACATGAAACACGCGCAGGACAAACTCGCGGATACCGGCGTGCGATTTCTAAGCGTCAGCGTCGATCCCGAACGCGACACGCCCGAGCGGCTTCGTGAATACGCCCGCGAGGTCGGCGCCGACACGTCTGTATGGACCTTCGCCACCGGGCCGCGCGAGGTCGTCACGCGGATCCTCCGCGACGGGCTCCTACTCTCAGAGCCGGTCGAGGACGAACGCTCGCCGATCAACCTGAAAGACGGCGGGACGATGGCCAACATCCTGCACCCGTCGCACTTCATCATGCTCGGCCCGAACGCCGAGATCGTCTCGCTGTACAACGGCTTGTCGCGCGACGCGGTGGACGAACTCATCGCCCGGGCCCGGGCCGCGGCGAAGTCGCTCTCACACTGAAATGTCTTCTACCACCTAACTATCGGCACGGGCGTCCCGCCCGTGCGAACACAGCAGAACATCTTGCATTGCTCCGCAAATTTATTGCATCGCTGGATTCGATTCCCGACCTGATCGCAGCGAA
>CAZTEE010000136.1:0-5060 GCA_964611775.1 uncultured Phycisphaeraceae bacterium
GACGGCCGACAAGCCCGTCGGGACTGTCTGGATCGCGCACGCGCACGACGGCGCACGGACCGATGCGCGGCTGTTCAGGTTCCCCGGCGATCGCGCGGTCGTGCGTGACAGAACCATGCACGCTGCGCTCGGGATGCTCCGGCTCGGTGCGCTGGGGATCGGCGATCGTCGGCTGCTATGGGAGACTGGTCGAGGGAATAAATCAGACCGCCACGCGGGCGCCGGGTTCGATTGAAGCGGGGATGTCGGCGTTGCGGAGGTCGGCGGGCTCGAGCGAAGTGAGCGGGCTAAGTTCTATCGTGCAGTCGGGCGTGCCGTCGGGATGACGGGGGACGCGGACGCCGGCGGATTCGAGCCACGCTGCGGCGCGCTCGGTCTGCAAACGCCGACATGATTCGGGCGAGTCGGCGCCGGTGGAGTTTTTGATCGGCGCGAACTCTGATCGGTCGGTTTCGAGGACGATCGACCGTTCGCACATCGGCAATGCGTCGAAGACGAAAGTTTCGAGTTTTATCGCGTTGGGTTCTACGGGATCGGTCCGTGCGCCGGTGGCGGGGTTGATGAAGGGGACGATTTTCTTCGCGCGATGCAGCGGGAGCGCGAACCCGCCGGGCGCGTCGTTGAGTCGGCGTATGAACCCGAGCGCGATGACGTGTATCGCGGGGCTGCCGGCGTTGAATCGGAGCCGGCCGAGCGAGTCTCGGGCGTGCGCGAGTTCCATGGGCAGATCGGAATATTCGATTACGCGCGTGCGGCCGGCGGACCGACAGAACACGCCTACCTTCTCGGCGGGTTCGGTCTTGGCGATCATCTTGCTGGACATTTCCGCGGAAGAATCCGGCGCGGCGGCGTGCAGGCCGAGGAACACGGGGTCGATCGCGTTCACGAGCGGGTTGTCGATCTGCGTGTATGAGAGGTGGGCCACGCCGCGGTTCTGGAGGTCGTCGAGCGCGCCGGATTCGGCGAGTGCGCGGAGCGACCCGCCGTGCCCGTCGGGGTTAGTGGCGGGTTCGTCGTCGGCGGCGAGGAGGATCTTGCCGGTCTTCGCATCAAAGGATGGGAGGACGCCTTGCGGGAAGAAATCAATCTGGCTGGGTTCGAGATCGAAATTGTTATGTTTACGGAAGAACGCGGCCGTGGCGTCGTGGTTGAGCGGGCTGGTCATGATGCGCCAGGGGATCGTGGCGGAGTATTTGATCGATGCGGCGCGGACCTGCTCGGCGAGGATCTGAAAGAGCGGCTTGCCGGTGACGGCGCCCGCGGGGAAGCAGCCCTTCGGCCCGTCGTAACCGAGCCGGGTGCCTTGCCCGCCCGCGACTGTGAATACCGCGACGGCGCCAGCGCGGAGCAGCTCGACGCCGATCGCACGGTGGCGATCACGGTCCCACCGGCGATCGGCGGAATCGGGGTTGCGCGGGTAGTAGGGGGCCGGGGCTATGTCGTCGGGGAGCGATTCGACGCCGTGGGCGTCGAGCGCGGCGTGCGCGAGCGCCGCGAGCCGGGCCGGGTCGAGCGCTGAGATGCGATCGAAGAGTCGCGCGCGGCCGGCGTCGTCGAGCGATTCGGCGAACGCGAGGAGATGCCGTTGCCCGGCCTGGTCGAGCAGGCGGGCGATCTCGGCGTGATCCGTCGGGGTCGTGGTGCTTGTCATCGGTTCTCTCACTTCCGGGTGTGCTCCGATAGTAGTGCTCGCGGCGTCGGGGGGCGCGCGGTGTGCGCGTTCTGCCGCTAGGCTTCGCACGCTCGGCTGTGAATAAGAACGGTGTGGCGATCATGCGGGGAGATCAAACATGAAGAACACGCTTGCGCAAGGGTGTATCGCGGAGTTTCTCGGGACGTTCGCGCTCGTATTCTTCGGGGCGGGGTCGATCCTGCTCGCGGCGCCGGAACTTGGGGGGGTCGGAGGGCTGGCGACGATCGCCCTCGCGCACGGGCTGGTGCTCGCGGTCTTTGTAACCGGCGCGCTATACATCTCCGGCGGGCAGTTCAACCCGGCGGTCTCCGTTGCTCTCGTCGTCGCGGGGAAGCAGAACGTCACGACCGCGGGTGCTTACATCGCGTCGCAACTTATCGCTGCGGCGAGCGGGGCCGGGATGCTGATCGCGCTGCTCGGACCGGGCGTGGCGAACTCCGCCGCGGCGGGCGTGACCGATGGCGGGACGAACGTCGGCGCGACGATCGGGTCTCTGACGCTCGCTGGGGACTGGGTCGCGGTCTTCGGGTTCGAGGTGATACTTACATTCGCGCTGATGTGGTCGATCCTGCGATGCCTGGCGGACCCGCGGGCGCACGCGCTCGGGGGGATCATGGTGGGCGTGGTGGTGGCGACGTGCATCCTCGCGGCGGGGCCGTTGACGGGGGCTTCCATGAACCCGGCGCGGACATTCGGTCCCGCGCTGTACGGGCACTGGCAGATGCACTGGGTGTACTGGCTTGCGCCGATGACCGGGGCGGTTCTGGCGGCGCTGGTTGATCGGTTCGTGTTCGCGCGGCCGGCGGAACGCGGCGCGGCGGGCGGCGCAGATTGATGTGATCGGGTTGCGCGAACCTGGTCTGATAGAATTCGACGCCGGGTCACGTGTCGGAGTATCGAATATCCACACGATGGCCTTGCGGGACAGTGATGCGTTAAATGTGCGAGCATCGCTTTTCGCGCATCAAGCATGTCCTATGTATTTATATTTCTATTATGACGGGGCCTGGACTGCGCCTGGCCAGAGCGTGGGGATGATCGGAGATTCGGAGGTAATCCGGAACGGGACGCCCGCGCCTGTGGGTTGCGATTACGCACGGGCGGGACGCCCGTGCCGCTGCGGGAGAGCCGTGACGTTCGGGGCGCCTCCCGTGACGGGGGCGTTCGCTCATTCGTCCCGTGCGATGGGCAGCCCCGCTCTGCGCCAGGCGTCCATCCCGCCCTCGAACAGCCGCACGCCGCTGTAGCCCAGCGATTGGAGCCGCTTGGTCATCGCGGTCGCGGTGGCCGAGGCGGGGTTCTCGCCGTAGACGATGACGAACGGGTAGCGGTCGATACCCGCCGAGCGACCCGCGGCCAGGTCCTCGAGTCTGAGATTTATCGCGGATGGGATATGCCCGGCTCGGTAGGCCTCGGCGGGGCGTGTGTCCATGATGAGTGTACGCTCGGCGTTCGAGCCTCTGAGCCGATCCGCCACCGAGGGGGCGTCGATCCGCGTCAGCGTCCGGTCGCTGGTGGTTTGAGAGCAGCCGGTACACAGGGACATCAGGAACACGCCGACCGATGCTAGAACAATCCGCAGAATGGGTGATTCAAAACGGGGTTTTCGGCTTATGATTGAGAATCGATTCTTCATGGATTCACCTTTGATTCGGCCCGTACCGGGAATACTCTCCAGCGGTCGTCGGTAAAAGCAGCAGTACGCGAACAGGCTTACACCCGCAGCGCTTCGCCGTAGGCGAGTCGCCAACCAGGAAAACGCCCTCAGCCAGCCGCCCGATGAAAGCGATCATCCCCAACCTAGCCGCTGTGATCGCCTTGCTGCTAACTTCGACTATCGCATCGGCAAGCCCGTTCGGCAGGGAGCCTACCGGCGATCAACTCGTGAAAGTCAGGCTCGAACTCGAACACACGGCTCTTACGCCCGGCGTAGAGACCGAACTCGCCGTCGTCTTCCGCGTCGAGCCTCGCTGGCATATCTACTGGCGCAACGCCGGCGACACCGGCATGCCCCCTTCGGTCCGGCTGAGCCTACCGCCCGGCGTGACCGCGGGAGAGATCCGTTGGCCCGTCCCGGCTCGCTACGAGCACACCAGGATGCTCGATTATATCTATGAGGGCGAGATCGCCCTGCTCATCCCCCTAGCGGTCGCAGCGGAGACGAAGCCCGGCGAGGCGAACATCATCGCACAGATCGACTGGCTCGTTTGTGAAAAAGTCTGCCTCGCCGGCGCCGGGTCGGCGTCGCTGGGGGTGAGGATCGCCGGGGCTGGCGCCGAGGTTTCACGGAACCCGAACGCCGGGCCGCTCTTCGATTCGACACGCGCGCGGCTGCCCCGGCCCGCCGACGCTGCGATTGAGGCTGGCGTCTCGGCACGATGGGATGGATTGACCCTCGTCCTCCACTCGCCCGGCGCCGAGCGGCTCGAGTGGTTCCCCTACGCCCCGTACGACGGCCCGCCCGCCAGCCCGCTGCGTGACGGCGCCGGGCACTCGGACACACTCCGCGTCGAACGCGCCCGGGCGTTGGACGAGTTCCGCGGCGTGCTCGCCGTCGGTAGCGCCGGCCGCATAGAGTATTATGAAATCCAGATCCAAGGCCCGGGAGGCTGAAACCGCACTCCCCGAGATCGGTTCAAGTTCCGACCGGCGTACAACCCGATTCCCCAACAACCGCCCACGTTACGGGCGGTGTCCAGGCATCAAGGAGAAAGTCAGATGAAGCGAAAAGGCAGCATGATGATGGCGCTCGCGGGCGCCGCAGCGGTCGCGCTCGGCGCGTTCACTCTCGCACCGGCGACCGCCGGCCCCGAGCACGATCATTCCAAGATGACCGCGAAGGTCGGTCACAAGGCGCCGAGTTTCACACTCACCGCCACTAACGGCAAGACCTACTCCCTCGAAAAAGCCCTCGAGAAGTACGACTTCGTCGTCCTCGAATGGTTCAATCCGGACTGCCCCTTCGTCGTCGCCCACCACAAGACCGGCTCGACCATGCGCGACCTTCACGCCGACTTCAAAGGTCGCGGCGTGGGCTGGATGGCGATCAACTCCGGCGCGCCCGGCGAGCAGGGCGTCGGCATCGAGCGCAACCAGCGCGCCATCGAAGAGTACAAAATGGCCTACCCCGTGCTGATCGATGAGCCGGGCGCCGTCGGCCGCATGTACGACGCCAAGACCACCCCTCACATGTACATCATCAACAAGCAGGGCACGCTGATCTACGCCGGCGGCATCGACGACGGACCGCGCAACGCCACCGTCAACTACGTCCGCCAGGCTCTCGAGCAGGCGATTGCCGGCGAGACCATCACCGCCGCCGACACCAAGCCCTACGGATGCTCCGTCAAATACAAGAACTGATCGC
>CAZTEE010000137.1:0-4995 GCA_964611775.1 uncultured Phycisphaeraceae bacterium
CTCGTGACGTTGGTCGTCGAGTCGGACCACCCGGACTTGGCCGCGCACGTGGACCGGACGCTGCTGGCCTGGCTTCGCGCCAACGCCCAGCGCGAGGGCGCCGTGTTGGTGTACACTGCGCCTTCGGCGGACGCCGTTTCGATCACGCTGGCGGGCGCGGACGGTGTTCTGCGTGCTGATCGACCGGATCGCCCGACGGCGCAGCGTCCGGCGGGCCGGGACGGCGCGCCGACGGACATCAACAGCCTGGCGCCGTTGCCCCCGCCGGGGACGCCCACCGCGACGGGCCGGCCGGTGTACCGCTATGTCCTGAACATCCGCGCGACGCTCGGCGAGCCTGAGAAGCCGATCGACCTGTCGCCCGGCGACGTGACGGCCTCGGCCGAGGGGGTCCGCTGATGGAGAAGATCAAGCCAGTTCTTGCCTGGGCTAAGAAGAATCTGGTGTCGGTGATCGCGATCGTCGTGGCGCTGGCGGCGTTCCCGTCGATGTTCATAATAAGTTCTGGTCGGGTCGCGGCCCTGCGTGCGCAGGTCGAGCAGGAGGTTAACAGCGATCTGCGCGATCTGAACTCGATCAGCGTGAACTACCAGGCGCCGACACTCGACCCGGCGACGCCGGGCGTGTCGTTCAGCCGGGCGCCGAACGCCGCGACGACTGCGGCGATGGAGTCGCTAATCGCGGCGGCGCGATCCGAGGCCGAGCGTCTCGCGGGGATCGCGCTCGAATCCAACCGCCCGGACCGCGAGCCGCTGGTGCGCGGGCTGTTCCCCGAGCCGAACCCGTCGGAATCGACGGCGAAGCGTCAGGAGATGGCGCGGACTCGCCCGGGCGCGACGCGGGATCTGCTACGTCAGATCGGCGCGGGCGGGCCGCCCGCCCCCGATATGGTGCTCGACAGGATCGCTACCCGCTTCGACGCGGAGCGACGCCGGCTGCTCGGCGCCGACGCTCCGGACACGGCGACTCTCCCGGCGGAGGAGAGGGAGCGCATACGCGAGGAACTCGGGCGCGAGCGGCTGGGGATCTATCAGAGCCGGGCCGGGGATATAACATTTTATGCGACGCCGGACGCGCTGGTGAGCGTGTCGGCGTGGGACGAGACCCGGGGCGCCCCGCCGCTGGAACGCTGCTGGGAATGGCAGTGGAGCCATTGGATCCACGAGGACGTGCTCCGGGCGATCGCGCGGGCGAACACCGATGAGGCGGGCCAGCCTTATTCTGCGGTCTCGGGTCCGATCAAACGTCTGCTGGGGCTGTCCGTGCCGGATTGGAACCTCGAGGCCGCGGCTTCGACGGCGACGGGACAGCCGCCCGCGTCGGCGTCGCTGGCGGGCGAGATCAGGCGTGACTTCGAGGTGTCCGTCACCGGGCATTCGGGCTGGCCGGCGTCGCAGAACCCGATGTACGACGTGCGCTACGCGGATCTGTCGCTGCTGGTTGACAGCAGCCGGCTGGCGTGGGTGGTCGAGGCTTTCGCGCGGGCGGGGCTGATGGCCGTGGTGTCCGTTTCGGTGGAGGATTACGACCCCGCGGGCGAGCTCGCAGAAGGCTATTTCTACGGGCGGGATCACATCGTGCGCGTGTCGATGCGCGTCGAGACTCTCTGGCTCCGTCAGTGGATGGCGCCGATGGTCCCGCGCTCGCTGCGGACCGCGATGGGCGTCCCCGATTCCTGGGCCAACCCGGCCACCGCGACGCCCGCTGCGGACAACTCGGGCGCTGTCAACTAATAATCGCCCGCCAGCTACGCGACCGGCTAGAGGAACCGATATGAAACCCAAAGGCATCCCCTTAATCGAACGCGTCGCGGATAAGGCATTCCTCGCGCTCTTCGGCGTGATTTTCCTCGCGGTCGTGGCGATGCAGTTCGTCGGCGGCGGGGCGACAGTCAAGATCGCCAACAACGAACTCCCGGTCGAACGCGCGTACAACCAAGTCGCAACGCTCGCGCAGAGCAGACGGGCGCAACTCGAATCCGTCGAGGTCGCGGCCCAGACACCCGCGGCCGTTCCCTCGGTCGCGGACAGGCTCGCCGAGGCGATCGACCGGCCGATCCTCGCGTCGCGCGGCGTGCCGATGGGCTTGCCGCTCGCCATCGGCGAGGGAACGGAAGTGGCCGGCATCGGGGACGTCGGGCGGTACGAAACGCCGGCGCTAGCCGCACCCGCAGCGCCGATCGCGCGCGTCTTTGCGGGGACGCTCGATCCTTTCGCGCTGCGCGACGAGCCGGTGCTCGAACGGGCGCTGCTCAACGGCGTGGATCAGCCGCTCGACTTCTTCGCTGTGAGCGTGCAGACGGAGTTCGACGCCGAGGGCTACCGTGCGACGCTCCAGCGAGATCCGGACGGCGCCGGGGAATACGCGCCGATCCCGCAGCAGTGGTGGCGCAGCCGGGTTGAGATCCTCGATGTGCAGGTCGAACGGCGCGAGGTCCGCGCCGACGGAAGCCGCGGTCCGGCGTCGCTGCTCCCGCCCCCGCCGGGCGTCGAGAGCCTGCGCGGCGACCTGACGGACTCGCTTACCGTCGGCGATCTCAACCGCTTTGTCACACTCGCGGGGCAGCCCGAACTCGCCCGGCAACTCCGCCAGCCGCCGTTCTTTGCGATGATCGCGGGCGAGCCTTGGTCCCCGCCCGGCGCAGGCGGAGAAGCAGCGACTGACCCCAGGCTCGATGAACTCCGCCAGGTCCGCGCCCGGATCCAGGAACGCGAACGGCGTCTGGCCGATCTCGAACGTCAGGCCTCGGCGGGGTCCGCGGGAGTCGTCCTTTTCGCGATGGCGCAGGATCGATCACCGGCTCAGCCGACCGACACCCGCGATCGCGCCCGCTCGGCGCGTCAGCAGGAGATAGATCGTCTCAAGGAAGAAATTAACAATCTTCAGGCCCGGCAGGCGGAGATCGTCGCCGCCATGAACACCGCCGGGCTGGATCCCGAGACCGGCTTCCGCACCGGGCCTGATCCGATCCTCTTCGAGGAGCCGGCCCGGCTGCGCGACGCGGACCGGGCGCCGGTGTGGTTCCACGACCCCTTCGTCGAGCCGGGCGCGACTTATGAATACCGGGTCCGTCTGGTGCTGGCGAACCCGCTGAAGGGGTACGCGCAGGCCATCGCGGATGATCTCCGCGCCGCTGCGGAGGCTTCGACGATCGCGACGCCGTTCTCGGAGTGGTCCGAGCCGGTGCAGACCCCCGAACGAGCGTACATGTTCATCGAAAGCGCGCAGGCGCCGACGGGTGAAGCGGTTGTCGGCCTGGCGCGGCCGAGCGCCGTGGCTCGCCTGTACCGATTCCACTACGGGCACTGGCGATCGGAGCGAGTTCGCGTGCAGGTGGGCGACTCGATCCGGGCTTCGATCGAGATCGACAGGGCCATGCCGATCTGGGACACCGCCGGATCGCAGGCGGTGATCATCGGCGAGATCGCCGGCCCCATCGACGCGGACCCCGGTATGTACCTCCTCGACGTGCTCGTCGAAACCTCGCCCGCGCCGCTCGGGCCGGGCGGCCGCGAGCAGACCCGCACCGCTGCGATCATCGGTCACGCCGACGGCGGGGTGTCGGTCCGCCGACCCGATTATGACAGCGCCAGCGGCTTCAAACACCGACTCGACCGTTCCGTCGAAGTCGGTCGGCAGGCGACGGTCGCGACCCCCGGTGTACGCGCGCCGATGCCCGATCGCTTCGCGCCCGGCGCCGTCCCCGAACCGGCGCCGCAACAACCGCCCGCCGGGACGCCCGCGGATGATCGCGGCGGGCAGGACGACGGGAGACGCGGCGGCGGGTGATCCCGGCCACCCGGCGTCGTCAGGCCCGATCGGAATTCTTCACAGGTTCTCAACGGCATCTTTGACGCCCGCTTGACAGTCACTTCGGCGTCGCTACACTTGCCCCTCCACCTCCGAACGAGGTGGGGTGGTGCTCGAACGACAATCTTCAGATCGAGTCCCCGCGGGACGCGGCTCGTATACGGGCCGGCCCCGGCTCTTTGACAACCGGATATGGATTGATCGTCGCGGTCGTCGCTCGGCCGGGCCTGAACTATTCGCGCGAACAGCGCGGGGTCTTTCTGCATCAACGGCAACAAGACAGGCACGGGACAGGGCGGCGACAGCAACCGAGGCGAATGAAAGTGTCTTGAGGCGATTGAATCGTCGGCGTGACGCCCCGTGAAGGGTGTCGCGTCGGGTTGGCTTGTGAACGGTGATCGGACGGCGTCCGGTTGGCGTGATCAAGCGACTAAGGGCGCACGGTGGATGCCTTGGCGTCGAGAGGCGATGAAGGACGCGGCTACCTGCGAAAAGCCTGGGGGAGTTGGAAGCAAGCAGTGATCCCAGGATGTCCGAATGGGGAAACCCGGCCCGCAGAGGGTCATCGCACGCTGAATGCATAGGCGTGCGAAGCGAACCCGGAGAACTGAAACATCTCAGTACCCGGAGGAAAGGAAAGCAACAGCGACTCCGTAAGTAGCGGCGAGCGAAAGCGGATCAGCCGACACGTGCCGTGAGCCGTCTGGAAAGACGGACCGAAGAAGGTGACAGTCCTGTAGCGGCATAGTCGGTGAGGCCTAGAGTAGCGTCGAGCTCGTGAAACTCGGCGTGAACATGGGGGGACCACCCTCCAAGCCTAAGTACTCCTCGACGACCGATAGTGAATCAGTAAGGCGACTGAATGGTGATAAGCACCCCTGTTAGGGGAGTGAAAGAGCACCTGAAACCGTGCGCTTACACAGCGGTCGGAGCCCGAGCAATCGGGTGACGGCGTGCCTTTTGCATAATGAGCCGGCGAGTTACTCTGTACGGCGAGGTTAAGGGCTAACGGCCCGGAGCCGGAGCGAAAGCGAGTCTGAATAGGGCGATCAGTCGTACGGGGTAGACGCGAAACCTTGTGATCTACCCATGGGCAGGTCGAAGGGTGGGTAAAACCACCTGGAGGACCGAACACACCAACGTTGAAAAGTTGGGTGATGACCTGTGGGGAGGAGTAAAAGTCTA
>CAZTEE010000138.1:0-4936 GCA_964611775.1 uncultured Phycisphaeraceae bacterium
CTCACCGAACGCTTAACGGAGTGAACCGAACTCGATGGAGCAGGAACCCGTCATCCGCGTACGCGCGCTGAGCAAATCCTTCAACGGCCTGCCCGTGCTCCGCGGCGTCGATCTCGACGTGCTCCCCGGCGAAGTCCTCGTGATCCTCGGCGGGTCCGGCTCCGGAAAATCAACCCTCCTCCGCCACATGATCGGCTCCATCAAGCCCGACGCGGGCGAGATCAACCTCCTCGGCGCCAATATCTGCGCGATGTGCGAGGCCGAACTCGACGAAGCCCGTAAAAAAATCGGCGTGCTGTTCCAGTCCGGCGCGCTCTTCTCCTCCAAGACCGTCCGCGAGAACGTCGCCCTCCCGCTGCGCGAGCACACCAACCTCCGCCGCGACGTCATAGACGCGATCGTCACCGTCAAACTCGAGATGGTCGGCCTGCGCGAGCACGCCGGCAAATACCCCGCCGAACTCTCCGGAGGCATGCGCAAACGCGCCGGCTTCGCGCGCGCCATCGCCCTCGACCCGAAAATCCTCTTCTGCGACGAGCCCAGCGCCGGCCTGGACCCCGTCCGCAGCGCCGAACTCGACCGCCTGATCCGCTCGGTCTCCAAGCACACCGGCGCGACCTGCGTCGTCGTCACTCACGAGATGGGCTCCGCGTTCACCATCGCCGACCGCATGGCGATGCTCGACCGCGGCCGAATCGTCGCCATCCGGGACCGCGCGTGGTTCGAGTGCGTCCGCGACATGCCCGACGAGGCCCTCGACGGACGCGACGAAAACACCCGCATCCTCCGTCAGTTCCTCCGCGGCGATCTCGACGGCCCGCTCTCGCTCCGCGGCGACCTCGAAGCCTACGCGCGCGATCTCTTCGGCGTCGCAGCCGAACCCGCAGCCGAACCCGCCGACTGACTCCCCCGGTTTATGCAAGAATGACCCCCCGCCCGGCGACAAGCCCGGCGACAAGCCCGGCGACGGAGCATGACCCATGGCCGTGATCGACCTCAGCCGCGCCACACACGTCCGCGCCGGAGCGTTCGTCTTCGCCTCGCTCGTAGTCTTCGTCGTCGTGCTGATCTCGCTCGCCGGCGGGTCCGACCTCTGGCGACGGACCACCGCCTACGTCGTCCGATTCCCACTCGAAACCGGCGCGACCGGGCTCGAAATCGGCTCCGACGTCCGTGTCGGCGGCCGCAACGTCGGCAGCGTCGCGCGCATCGACCTCGCGTACGACCAGCCCGGGCGACCGCCCGTCGGCGTAGATGTAACCATCAACGTCGAACGCTCGATCCCCGTCTTCCCCGACGCCGTCGCGTTCCTCGAACGCCCGCTCTTCGGCTCGGCGTCCGTTATCAACTTCCCGTCGCTCGGCGGGACCGACGACGACGCCGACACACTCGACGCCGGCGGGCTGATCCGCGGCGAGATCGCGCCACCGGAACTCCTCCGCAACGCGGGCTACGGGTCCGCACAATCCGAACAACTCCGCTCGATCTTCGACCGCCTCGACGAGATCACCAAGTCCGCCGAGGCCATCGCCCGCGACTTCGAGCAGCGCATCTTCCCGCAGTTCGAGCAGGCCGCCGGCGACGCCGCCGCCATCACCGCCGACGCCCGCGCACGCTCGGCCGGCTGGTTCGACAACACCGACGAGTTCTTCGACGAGTTCGTCGCGATCTCCCGCGAGACGAGCGCCGCTGTCACGGACGCCCGCGCTTTCATCGCCGAGGTTCGCGGCGTGGTCGACGAGAACCGCCCGGCGTTCAACAACACCGTCGCCAATATCGAGCGCGCGACCGAGCGCGCCGACGCGCTCCTCACCCGTTTCAACGATGAGACGCTGAACATGCTCAACGCGATGCTCACCGACGGCCGGGCCGTCGTCGCCGACGCCGGCGACGCCGTCGAACGCGCGTCGTCGCTGCTGCGCGAGGAAGAGCCCGAGGTCCGCGTCACGATGGCGAACCTGCGCCTGGCGTCGGAAGAACTAAAACTTACGATGGGCGAGGTCCGCCGCTCTCCCTGGCGCCTGCTGTACCGCCCGAAGACGAAGGAGCTGGAGTACGAGTTGCTCTACGACTCGGCCCGAACCTACGCCGGCGCAGTCAGCGACCTCCGCGCCGCGTCCGAGGCGCTCGAATCCGTTCTCGCGTCCGATCGTCCCGCGCGTCCCGCCGCCGGCGGAGCGATCGAAACCTACATCCAACGCATCGGCGCCGCGTTCGAGCGGTACCGACAGGCCGAGGAAACTTTCCTCGACACCCTGCTCAAGCAGCAGGCGCCCTGACCCAAACCCCGGCGCCGACGCGCCGCATCCGAGGAGATCGCCGCCATGATTCACATAAACCCGCGTCGCTCGGCGATCGCCGAGATCCTCCCGCTCGCGCTCCTCGGCTTGTCGCTGACACTCAGCGGGTGCGCATCGACGAACGCCGACCGCGGCGCCGGCGCCGAAACTGCCGCCGCCCAACGCGGCCCGCAGTTCCCGCCGGGCGCCGGGCCCGAATGGATCCGCGCCAACTACAACAAGGCCGAGCACGCCGTCCCCATGCGTGACGGCGTCCACCTCCACACAACCGTCTATACCCCGAAGAACATGATGGCCCAGCGGCCCATCCTCATGATGCGCACCCCCTACTCCGCCCGGCCGTACGGCGTGGACAACTTCCCCGCCTTCATCGGCCCGCATCAGAACTACGCTCTTAAGAACTACATAATCGTCTATCAGGACGTGCGAGGCGCCTGGAACTCCGAGGGCGACTTCGTCAACATGACGCCCCACGTCCCCGTCAAACGCTCGAACAACGACATCGACGAGAGCACCGACAGCTACGACACAGTCGATTGGCTCGTCAACAACATCCCCGGGAACAACGGCCGCGTCGGCCTGTGGGGCATCTCATACCCCGGCTTCTACGCCGCCGCGAGCATGATCGACGCGCACCCCAACCTCGTCGCGTCAAGCCCGCAGGCGCCCATCGCCGACTGGTGGTACGACGACTTCCACCATCACGGCGCCTTCTTCCTGCCGCACACGTTCAACTTCATCTCAGTCTTCGGCCTGCCCCGGCCGGAACCCACGACCACACGCCCGCCCCGCCCCTGGAAGTACCCCACCGCCGACGGGTACGACTTCTATCTCAACCACGTCGGCCCACTGTCAACACTCAACGGCCCCGACTACGCCGACGGGCAGATCGCATTCTGGAACGAGACCATCGCCCACCCCAACTACGACGAGTTCTGGCAGAAACGCAACATCCTCCCGCACCTCAACCGCGTGGCGCCGAACGTGCTGACCGTCGGCGGCTGGTTCGACGCCGAGGACCTCTACGGCCCGCTCCAGATCTACCGCTCGATCGAACATAAGAACCCGCGCATCAACAACCGCCTGGTCATGGGCCCCTGGCGTCACGGCGGGTGGGCGCGGTCCACCGGCTCGCAGCTCGGCGACGCTTATTTCGGCGAGGGGATCTCCGAGTTCTACCGCACCCACATCGAGCAGCCGTTCTTCGACTACCACCTCCTGGGCGAAGGGTCGGCGCCCGACATCCCCGAGGCCAGCGTCTTCGAGACCGGGCGCAACCGCTGGCGCGCTTTCAACGTCTGGCCCCCCGCCGATCGCGCCGAGCGCTTGCTCTACGCCGGGCGTGACGGGTCGCTCGAGTTCGACGCGCGCCCGACCGAGTCTGTCGCGTACGACGAGTTCGTCTCCGACCCCGCCAACCCCGTCCCCTACACGGAGTTCGTCTCGACCGGCATGGTCGCGAGTTACATGACCGAGGACCAGCGTTTCGCCGGGCGTCGGCCCGACGTTCTCGTGTACCAGACCGAGACGCTCGCCGAGCCGCTGACGCTCGCCGGCCCGATCGTCGCGGACCTGTGGGTCTCGACCGACCAGCGCGACGCCGACTGGGTAGTGAAGATCATCGACGTTCACCCGGGAGACCATCCCGACTTCAAGGAACGCCGGGATTCGCAGCGCACCGGCGGGTACCAGATGATGGTCCGCAGCGAGGTCATCCGCGGCCGCTTCCGCGAAGGCCCCGAACGCCCCGTCCCATTCACCCCGGACGAGCCGACACTTGTACGCCTGCCGCTTCAGGACGTGCTGCACACATTCAAGCCCGGGCATCGGCTGATGATCCAGATCCAATCGACGTGGTTCCCGCTGGTCGATCGCAACCCGCAGTCGTGGGTTGACAACATCTTCCTCGCGGAAGCCGACGACTACGTATCCGCGACGCACCGCGTGCACCGCTCGCGCGAGCATCCCACGCGTTTCATCCTCGGCGTGCTGCCGCAGAGCGTGATCGAGAACGCCGCCCACCCGGCGGAGCCTCGCGTGACCGCCGCGACACCCTGACTCCCGCGCCCCGGGGTGGCACGGCACTCCGGGCCGTGTCAGTTGAGCCTCAATACCGACCAAAGCCCGGGGATTTCATCCCTGGGCTTGTTTGCTGCCGGTGTTTCAACCGCTTCGCGCGTCTCCCGCGTACCGCCTTGTGCGCCTCTACCAACGCGACCACCAGCGGCGCGAACATAAGTATCGTCAGCCACGATCGCGCCCCGAGCGGCTCGAAGCGCAGCAGCGCCCGCGTCGGCCCCAGATACATCGACACCACATGCACGCCCAGCGCCGTCAGCGTCCCGATCAGCAGCACCGGGTTCGACAGCGGGCTTTTCCTGAAGATCGAGCGGAACTCGGATCGGCACGACCCGATGTGCAGCGCCAGGAAGACCACGAGCATCGTCGTCGCCGCGGTCCGGGCGTATTCCTCGCTCATGCCCTGATGGATCTCCCACGAGTACGCGCCGATCGCCGCGACCGCGAACAGCATCCCGACCAGCACGCTCTGCTCGATCAGGTACACCGACATGACGCCCTCGCGCATCGAGCGGGGCGGGCGTTCGAGCTGATCGCGTTCGCCCGGCTCGAACGCC
>CAZTEE010000139.1:0-4929 GCA_964611775.1 uncultured Phycisphaeraceae bacterium
CAAACTCCACCGCGCCACCCGCTGACCAGACCCACAACCCGCCGACCCCCCCGCAGTCACCGCCGGCCGACAACCCCGCTCCCGACAACAATGACAACAACCCCGCCGCCGCCCCGGTTCTGACGCCCGGCGCCGGGTTCAACGGGCCTACCCCACTGCCCGCACCCATCGGCGCCGGCCCCGGCGCCGACGCCAAAGCAATCGCACGCTGGGACGTCGTCCCCTTCCAAGCATTCAATAACACCTTCACCGTCGGCGTCGTCGCGTTCCACGTCAACGGCATCGACCGCGTCGAGTTCAGCGCCGACGGCGGCCCCTGGGCCTCGGTCTACGACATGACACTCAACCCACGCACCGGCGTCTGGGAATACGTCGCGATGCTCGACGCTTCCAAGTTCCCCGACGGCCCCGTCGAGGTCCGCGCCATCGCATACCCGATCAAAGGCGTCCCCCGCGTTCTCGCCGGACCTATCAACCAGAACGAGAACCCCCGCATCTTCGCCGGTGAGAAGAGCATCTTTATGTATGCCAACTCCGGCGGCTCACTCACAGAGATCACCGTACACGTCGCCAAGGGAGGCGCCGCCAACGCAACCGGCACAGCCGCCGATCCCTACGGCACGCTCGTCGCAGCCCTCAACCGCCTCAACCAGGACGGGCCCGACATCGGACGCATCGTAATCAACACACCCGGCTCCTACGAGGTCGCCACAACACAGACCTGGCCCATCCCGCGCGGCGTGAGCACATGGGTCACCATCGAACCCGCGCCCGGCATCGCACGCGAGGACGTAATCGTCCACCGCACCGAACGCGACATCATGCGCCCCAAGATGGACCGCCTCCGCTGGCACAACCTCACCATCGACTGGGCTAATATCCTCGAATATTACCCCGATCCGACCCACGTCGTCTGGTTCGACTCCGCGCTCTTCATCGACTCCCACGGCCGGACCTACCCCTACAACGGCGCTAACCAACGCTACCTCGTCCGCGGCGACAACAGCGGCGGCTACGCCACCAACGTCACCGCACGCAACAGCTTCCACGGCATCCCCTCCATGACGCTCGTCCGCGGCGCCAACGTCGAATCCATCGCCGGCGACTGCTTCTACGGCTCCTCGATGGTCCTCAACAGCCGCGTCACCGACTTCGACGGCGGCATCAACGAATGGCACTCCGACGTCTTCCAGTTCCCCGCCGGCGCACGCTGGGAGAACCACATCTACTTCGACATCACCGTCTCCGGTCACGGCACAGTACAGCCCATCTTCTTCGGGTGGACCGGCAACACAACCTTCAAGGACATGGCTTTCGTCAACGTCGCCGTCCGCATCGACGGCGCCTCCGTCGCCCAGACTCAACTCGGAAGCCGCACCGACCACCTCCTCTTCTGGAACTACTCGCAGGTCGGACGCGACTTTACCTTCCGCGACGACCGCACCTACGAGGCGCCTAACTACCAGCGCTTCGTCGCCACCAACGTCTCCTTCCGCAACAGCGTCATCTCAAAAATCAACCGCGGCGGGTTCGGCTGGACAGGGCTTCCCGACGGCGTCGAGATGCACGCCGTCCACCTCATCGACCCCGGCTTCGTCAGCCCCGGCCATGTCTCAGGCATGACCACCGGACCCGTGCTCCTCGACATACTCCCCCCCGACCCCGCCGGCGGCGCCCGCGTCGCCGGTCGCACTCAACACACCGGCGCCGCCGCTGCACAACTCGTCAACTCCGGCGTCGCAATCCCCGGCGGCGCGCCCTGGCTACGCGATGAAAACGCCGCCGCACCCGATCGCGGCGCCTCGCCTAAATAATCCACACTCGATCACCACACCGAACACCACCGGCGCCCGGGCCCACGCCCGTACGCCGGTTTTCATTCCCCGCAGCAGACGACGACCCGCGGCCGACATTAACGTGAACATATCATTCACACTTATAACTCGAACCGGGGGCGCGCTCTGAGCGTCCGCGCCGACATCGCGCGCGGCCTGGCCTGGGCCACCATCGAACGATGGGCCAGGCACATCCTCGCCTTCGCCGTGTACCTCGCCCTCGCCTGGGCACTAAAACCCGAAGCATTCGGCCTCGTCGCCCTCGCCGGCGTCGTCGTCGCGTTCTTACAAATCTTCGTCACCCAGAGTTTCGGCGTCGCCCTCGTCCAGCGCAAAGACCTCACCGACGCACACCTCGACACCGGATTCTGGATCTCGCTCGCCACCGGACTAGCCCTCTTCGCGGGGCTTTGGCTGATCGCCGCCCCGATCGCGCGCGCCGCCGACCAGCCCGAGATCGCCCCCGTGCTCGTCTGGCTCGCGCTGAGCCTCCCGATTAACGCGCTGGCGAACGTCCCCACCGCGGTCCTGATGCGCGACATGCGCTTCAAGCCCCTCGCCCTCCGCTCGACCGTCTCCGTGATCGTCGGCGGCGTCGCCGGCGTCGCCATGGCGCTCGCCGGTTTCGGAGTGTGGAGCCTCGTCGCGCAGCAACTCGTAGGCGCCGCCGTCGGAGTCGCAGCACTCTGGACCGCCACCACCTGGAGGCCCGGACGAAACGTCTCTCGCGCCTGCTTCAAAGACCTCGCCGGCTTCAGCGCCGGTGTCCTCGGAAACAATATCCTCTGGTTCTTCTCGCAACGCCTCGACCACCTCATCATCGGAGTCGGGCTCGGACCCGTCGCGCTCGGCGTCTACTTCATCGCGTTCCGCCTCGTCTCGCTCGTCCTCGATCTTCTTACAAGCCCGCTCCAGTCCGTCGCCCTCCCCTGGTTCTCGCAGAAACAGGACGACAAGCCCGGCCTCTGCGCCGCGTACACCCGGGGCACGCGCCTCGCGTGCGTCAGCATGTTCCCCATCTTCGTAGGCCTCTGGGCCGTCGGCGACATCGTCACGCCGCTGGTTTTCGGCTCGAAGTGGATCGACAGCGGGCCGATCGTCGCGGCCCTCGCGATCGCCGCCGCGATCCGCGCGGCGCAGACCTTCGTCAACCCCGCGATGCTCGCCATCGGCCGGCCCGGGCTGTACCTCGCAATCCTCGCCGGGCACGTCGCGTGGACCGCGGGCGCTATGGCGCTCGCCTTCCCGTGGGGCGCGATCGGCGTCGCCTGGGCCGTCGGCGCCGCCAGCGCCATCACCGGCGTCGCCAACGCCCTCGCGCTCAGAATCCTTCTCAACTACCGCCTGCGCGATCATCTCTCCCTTATCGCGCGACCCGCCATCGCCGCGGCTCTGATGGGCCTCGCCGTGCGCGCGATCGTCGTATACATGCCCGCGAACTCCCCCGACATCCTCACCACAATCATCGCTGTGCCCGCAGGCGTAGTGATATACGCCGCACTCGCCTTCGTACTCTGCCGCACCGCCGTGCGCGACACTCTCGATGTGGCCCGCGGCGTCACCGGCCGATCCTCCCGCCCCGCCGACCACGAATCATCGCGCCTCACGTCTTCAGAACAGACCGGCATGCCCGGCGAACCCACACTGGCGGCAGCACCATGATCGCACCCGCACGCCTTACACCCGAACAGACCGCATGGAACCGCCGATGGGGCGCGCCGCACGGCTCGCGCCTCAGCCGCGCCGCCGCCCACTTCCCCCAACTCCGCCGCCCGTTAGAACAAACTATCTTCCGAGCCGCGCCGCGCACGCGAGGCATGTTCGCGTTCCAGCCCAACAACACTACTCGCGCTTTCGAATACCCCTGGGCTTACAACGCCGTCGCCCCCGCGCCCGGCCTCCGCGTCGTCGAGATCGGCGGCTCTCTCTCCGGTTTTCAGTTCGTCCTCGAACGCTGCGGCGCAAACGTAATAAACGTCGATCCCGGCGAAGCCGCCCACGGCCGCGGCTGGCCCGTCGACGAGCACTCGATCGCACGCCTCAACCGCATGTTCGGCACGAATATAGAACTACGAAACACTTTTCTTCAGAACGCCGACATCCCCGACGCGCACGCCGACCGCGTCGTCAGCGTCTCCACCATCGAGCACATCCCCGAAACAGAACTCCCCGACGTCATGGCCCACGTCGCACGAATCCTCAAACCCGGCGGCCTCTTCATCGCAACCGTGGACCTCTTCCTCAACATCCGCCCCTTCACCTCACGAACATCCAACGAATACGGCGCCAACATCTCGGCCGCCGATCTCATCGAGCCGCACGGCCTGGAACTCGTCGCCGGGGATCGCGCCGAACTCCTCGGCTACCCCGAGTTCTCCGCCGACGCCGTGCTCGCAAACCTCGAAAACTACCTGCTCGGCACGTACCCGGCGCTCATACAGACCGTCATCGCCCGCAAGCCAGGATGACATCGCACCGACCTAAGATTTTGTATGTCGTCAGCCATTGCCCGCATGGGCCGGCCTACGGCGCCCGGCTTCGCACGCTCCACATCGGCCGCGCGCTCGCCGGGATCGGCGATCTCACGATGCTCCCCGTCGAGTTCTGGCCGTGGGACAGCGCCGGCCGAGCCGCGACGGCGCGCGAGTTCAACCTCGCAGCGCCGGTCAGGCCGCGCCAGATCGGCGCGGGCGGCGCGCGCGGCCGCGCACGCCGTGAACTAGACCCGAACCACCTCAACACGCACGGCTTCGTCCCGACCGACACCGACCGCGACCGCGTGATAGAACTTATAAACTCGCACGACACGACCTGGGTCCACACCGTCCGCACCGCCAACGCCACCGGCGTGAATAACTGGCCGGGCGGCGTGCTCGACATCGACGACCTGCCCAGCGCCGCGTTGGAACCCGCGCCCGGCGTCTTCGGTCGCACCCTCGCGCCCGTCCGCCGAATGCAATGGCGCAGACGCGAACGACGGCTGCTCGAACGCTTCGATCGACTCGTCGTGTGCAGCGAGCCGGACCGCGCCGCCTTCGACAACTCCCCGCGCGTTATCGCGGCGCCCAACGGCTTCGAACGCACGCCCGCCCGT
>CAZTEE010000140.1:0-4928 GCA_964611775.1 uncultured Phycisphaeraceae bacterium
CGACCTGACCGGCGTTGGGCGGGATCGGGCTGCGCGGGCGGTCGTTCTTTCGTGGCGCGAACTCACGCGAGGCGGGCGGACGCTCGTGGCGTGTTCGGGGGGGGCGGACTCGGTAGCGCTGGCGGTCGCTCTCGCAGCGGCGGCGCCGGGATTTGTCGCGATCGGGCATGTAGTCCATGGCATGAGGTCGGCGGCGGAGTCGCTGGCGGATCGGGATATGGTTTGCGATCTGGCTGCGGCGATCGGTGCGGTGTTCATTGAAAGGTCGCTGCGCCGGGAGATCGGCAACGCCGAGGCTTCGGCGCGGCGCGGCCGGATGGAGGCGCTCGTCGAGATGGCTGCGGATGCGGGGTGCGGGTTCGTCGCGACGGGGCAGCACGCGGGGGATCAGTTCGAGACGGTGGTGATGGCGCTGGCGCGCGGGGCCGGGCCTCGAGGGGCCGGGGGGATGCGGAGATCGCGCGAGGTTGCGCTCGGCGTCACGCTCATCAGGCCGATGCTCGGCGTCGAACGCGAGGATTGCGAGCGGCTTTGCCGACTCGCCGGCGTCGAATGGCGCCACGATCGGACGAACGACGATCGGACGCGGACGCGGGCGGCGATCAGGCACATTGTGACGCCCGCGGTGCTCGCGGTCAGGCCCGGGGCGGTCAGGCGGGCGGCGGAATCGGCGGAACTTCTCGCGGATGCGGCGGGTCTGGTCGAGGATCGGGCGCGCGAGGTGTTCGGCGACGGGTTCTCCTGGCCGCGCTACATGGTCGCGGCGGAGCGGCGGGTCGTGTTCGGCGAAGGCTTGCGCTCGGCATACGCGAGGCTGGCCGGCGGCGTCGGTCGGGATCGGCTCTCACAGCGCAGGGTCAATCCGGCGATCGACGCGATCCGCGACGGCGCGACGCACGAAAGATTCTTCATGTGGCCCGAATCGGTCCGGCTGGAAATCGGCGCGGGGCTTGTCAGCATGAAGCGATAAGCGTCGGCGCCGGGAGTGTCGGCGCGGGTGATCCCACAGGAAAGGACACGCGCGAGTGATACTCGGAAAACTTTTCAGAAGGAGCACGACGATGAGCGACGGGCCGATCGTGCTGCTGGTGGGGCATTGTGTGCCTGATTCTTTTGGGTTGACGAGGCTGGTGGAGTCGGCGGGGGCGTCGGCGGTGCGCGTCAACAGCGAGCGCGATCTGCGCGATCGGGTCGAGGGGGCGGCGGCGCTGCTGGTCAACCGGGCGCTCGACGGGCGATTCCCGGATGACGACGGGGTCGGGCTGATCCGTCGGCTCGCTGGGGAAGGCGTGGCGACGCCGATGCTACTGGTGAGCAACTATCCCGAGGCGCAGCAGGCTGCGACGAAGGCGGGCGCTATGCCGGGGTTCGGCAAGCGCGAACTTAGCCGACCTGAGACTGCGGAAAAACTGCGCGCCGCGATCGCGGCGCATTCGGGGGCTGCGAAAAAGCCGGGGGAGTGAGCGACGCGCGATCGGCGCATCAGAAAAGCCCAGGGATTCGATCCCCGGGCTTTGGTTTTGAGATTGGTTTGGGGTTAGCACGGGCGGGACGCCCGTGCTACTGAGGTTGTTGATGGGGGGTTGTTGATGGTGATTGGTTTAGTTAGTTGAGGCCGAAGCCTGTGACGAAGTCGTCCTTGATTTTCTCGGCTGCGGTTTTGGGCGTGTCCGTGGTTGCGGCGGAGTCGGTCGGGCCGCCATCGCTGTCGCTTTCGTCGGTTTCTTCGATTTCCTCGCGGAGTTTGGCGAGGGCCTTGTTCTGAATCTGGCGTACGCGTTCCTTGGTGACGCCGATGAGTTTGCCGATCTGTTCGAGTGTCAGCGGCTTGTCGTTTTCGAGCGGTGTCTCGATGCCGAAACGGTGCTCGATGACGGTGCGCTCTATGTCGGAAAGTGCTGCGGTGTTCTCGAGGACGATCCGGCGGAGTTCGGCGGCGTCGTCACGCACACGCTCTAGGCGTTTTGATTCGACGTAGTCCGAACGCTGGAGTTTGGGGTCGTACTCGGCGGGGAAACGCTGGCGGTGCTTGGTCTGCTTCATGCCCTGCCGGCTGAAGGCTTTGAGGATCGCCCGGCAGGCGTAGGTGGAGAACTTGAAGCCGCGCTCCGCGTCGAACTTGTCCACGGCGCGGAGGAGAGCCATGTTGCCCTCGGAGACCATCTCGGCGAAGTCCACCTCGCTGAGGCGGGTGCGCTTGGCCATCGCGAGGACGAGAGCGAGGTTGGTGTTGGCGATCTGCTCACGCAGGCGCTCGGCGACATCGTTCCAGCGAAGAATCTCGCGGGCCTGGTCGAGCGTCGGGGTGCGGTCGAGGGACGCGGCGATCTCGTCCTGGATCTTGCGGATCCGGAAGCGGGCGTAGTTGAACTGGAAGAAGAGCACGCGCTCCTGGGCAGCGGAAAGGAGAACCTGGCTGTTCGAGGCGGCCCGGTTGCGCTCGCCGCGGGAGAGGTCGTCCATTACCGGCTGGTACCAGGTGGTGTCCGGCTTCTGGATATCGGGTGCTTCTTCGTAGATCCGCTTCTCGGCGTCATCGCGCAGGAACTCGTCCGAATGGATGTGGTCCTGCTCCTTTGCGAGGATCCGACGGAGGGTCGTCTCTTCGGCGGGGGTGAGGGATCGCGCCGACCGCGGGCGGGCGCCTGCGGGCTTGACCCCAACCCGGCGGCGACGGCCGGCCTGGGCGAGCGGGGATCGGGATGTGCGGTCCTGCTTGATCATGCTGCGTATTCTCGTGATCTGGCACGAGGTGTTCGTTATTCCCGGTTCGGCTGGATGCGTTGCGGTCCCGCGCCGTCGCGGTCCAAGCCCGGGCGCATCGCGGCGGTCACGGATGCTCTTAGGGGATCGGATCGGCGATCGCTCCGGGGCCAGAATCCCCCGGCTGCATGCCGGCCCGGCCCCGTGGCCTTGACCTCCGCTGCACACTGTGATACGGCGAGAGGGCCGTTTTGTTCCAATTCTTGGCATCATTCCAGATATTTCCGCTCGATTCCCGGCGCCGGACGCGTCGAGATGTTCCCGCGGCCGGGTGTCTGCATCACCGGATGGGATAGACTCTGCCGGGACGCTGCGGTGCGCATCTCAGCCCGTCGGCGAGCGTGACAGAGTCAAAAGACCTCGAAAGGAGCCTGCAAATGGCCTTTACACTGCCCGATCTGCCGTATTCGTTCGCCGCATTGGAGCCTCATATTGACGCGCGTACGATGGAGATCCATCACGGGAAGCACCACGGGGGGTACGTCGCCAAGGCGAACGCCGCGCTGGAAGGGACGAAGTTCGCCGACTTGGCGCCCGAGGATGTGCTGCGGAGCCTGTCCGACCTCCCGGACGACAAGCGGACCGCGGTGCGGAACAACCTCGGCGGGCACTACAACCACAGCCTGTTCTGGGAGATCCTCGCCCCGGTGGGCAACGGCGGCGGCGGGAAGCCGAGCGGCGATCTCGCCCGGGCGATCGACAAGGCGTTCTCGTCCTTCGACCAGTTCCAGGCGAAGTTCGCCGACGCCGCGGCGAGCCGATTCGGATCGGGCTGGGCCTGGCTGTGCGTCAAGAGCGGGGGGCTGATCGTCTGCTCGACCGCCAATCAGGACAACCCGATCATGGGGCAGATGGTTTGCGGCGGCGGGGGCTGCGCCTGCGACGCCGCCGGTGCGAAGCCGATCCTCGGCCTGGATGTCTGGGAGCACGCTTATTACCTGAACTATCAGAACCGGCGCCCGGACTACATCGCCGCGTTCTGGAACATCGTCAACTGGGAACGAGTGGCGAAGAACCTGGAGATCGCGTCGGAATAATCTATACGCTAATAGCAATATGATTTGACAAAGCCCAGGGATTCATCCCTGGGCTTTTTGCGTTTAATTATATTTAGATCGCGGGCTACCGCGCGATTTTCGCGAGTCGTTCGACCGCTTCTTCGATCCGTCCGACCTCGACGGTCAGCGCCGCGCGGAACCAGTCTCCGGTGTGGCGGCTGAAGCCCGAGCCGGGGACGAGGACGACGCCCGCCTCGTCGAGGCATCGGGCGACGAAGGTCATCGAATCGACGCCCGGCGGGCACTTGGCCCACACGAAGAAGCCCGCGCCGGGCGGCTCGACCTCGCAGCCGAGGGCGCGCAGGCCCGGGATCAGCGCGTCGCGCCGTTCGCGGTAGACCTCGCGCATGGCCGTCACATCCGGGTGTCGGTAGCCGCGGAGCGCCTCGGCGCCGGCCTGCTGGATCGCCGCGAACGTGCCAGAGTCGTGGTTGTCCTTAACCGCGGCGAGCGCGTCGATTATGTCCGGACGACCCATGGCGAACGCGATGCGCCAGCCCGTCATGTTGAACGTCTTGCTCAGCGAATGGAACTCGATCGCAGCGGTCGAATCGAGGTCTGCGTTCGAGGACTGCCAGAGCGACGGCGGAGGGCTGTCGAAGTAGATCTCGCTGTAGGCGTGGTCGGAGGCGGCGATGATGCCGCGGGCGGATGTGAAGTCGAGCAGCCGCTCGAAGAATGTTATATCGACGGTCGCGCCCGTCGGGTTGTTCGGGTAGTTCGCCCAGATCAGGCGGGCGCGGTGGAGGGCGTCGGAGTCGATCGCGGCGTGGTCGGGGGTCCAGGAATGATCGGCGCGGAGCGGCATGGGGACAGGATCGGCGCCGGAGAAGATCGCGCCGCTGGTGTAGACGGGGTAGCCGGGGTCCGGGACGAGCACGGCGTCGCCGGGGTTCAGGACGGCGAGCGGGAGATGCCCGATACCTTCCTTGGAGCCGAGCAGCGAGATGATGTGCCGGTCGGGGTCGGCGTTGACGCCGAATCGCTCGCGGAGGAACTCGGCGGCGGCCCGGCGGAACTCCGGGATGCCCCGGCCCGGGGCGTAGCGGTGCGTCGCGGCGTGGGTGACTGCCTGGCGCAGGGCCTCGATTATGAAGCCGGGCGTCG
>CAZTEE010000141.1:0-568 GCA_964611775.1 uncultured Phycisphaeraceae bacterium
GCGGCCGAACTCGGTGGCACAGCGGCCCCTGTTCCAGCACGGGCGAGACGCACGTGCCACTGGTTTTGCACGTGCCACTGGTTTAGCCCGTTCCACTGGTTGCGCGGGCGCCGCTGAATGTTGTTGTAACAACAGCATCAGAACAGCGATCCTTCCGCGGTGCGAGCGCGTTTCTTCTTCTTTTTCCCGGTTTGCTTGCCGGTGCGGGCGCGCGATGTGGTTCCGGGCGTTGTCTTGGCGCTAGCGGGATCGGCGCCGCCGGGCGGGTCGTCGGGGGCGTCGCGGTCGATGATGATCGTGTCGTCGCCCGGCTCATCCCGCGGCGTTTTCCCGGGCGATTCGATCGGATTCCCGTCCTCGTCGAACTCCGTGTCGGCGAGCGCGGTCAGGCGCTCGGCGGTCGCTAGAAGCCCTTCGCGCACGGGCGCCGGATCGATCGTCGGGTCGATGGCGTGGACGGCGAGGGCGATCTCGCCGATATAACGTTCATACACGCCCCGGCGTTCGCGTTCGCGCTTGGCGCGCTGGCGCTTGCGGAGGTAGACGCCGAGTTTCCGGCCGCACTCCT
>CAZTEE010000141.1:578-4907 GCA_964611775.1 uncultured Phycisphaeraceae bacterium
TGCAGCGCGAGACGCATCTCCTTGCGGATCTCGTCGTAGTCGGCGATCGCTTCCTTGCTCTCGCTGGTGAACGGCACCCACACGCTCGCCATGTGGATCATCACGACGATCGGCCCTTCGGGGGCGGAGTTCCGGCTCTGCGAAATCCCGTAGTTCTTCCATGCCGTCTCGACGACGGCTTTGAACGCGCTGCACGCGGACTGCTGGTAGAGCAGCGGGACGCGGTTGGCGAAGCGGATGACGCGGGCGGCCTGGTCGGACGGGAGGTCGCCGCCGAACGCGATCCCGACCTCGATCTGGAAGGGGTTCCCGCGGTAAACAGCGGGCGGGCGCGTCGAAGCGGTGTAGAACTCGGCGCGGACACCCTTCAGAAGCCCGGCGAGGATCTGCCGCACGCCGATCGGGGCGAGGCAATCCAGGGGCGGGGCGATAAGCGAAGTTTTCTGGATCGACTTATAAAGGCTCTCGGCGCCGGCGTGGTCGATGTGCTTGACCCACGTCTTGACGGTAAGCCCGGCGCGGTCGCAGATCTCTTTCGCCTTGCCCGGGCCGACACGGCAGAACTCGCTTTGTAAGAAAGGGCCGAGGTGTTTTTCGCTCGTTTGTTTGAGCATGCGCATGAGGGCGCCGAGCTCGACGCCGCGGGGGTGGGGCTTGATCTCGATGGGTTCTTGGGGGAGTTCGTCGACGGCGCGGGGGAAGAGGGTGACGCCCGCGGTCGTGACGGTTTGGGGGGCGGCCGGGTTTTTAGAGCCGGGGGAATTTTTATTAGTTTCGACCGGGACGGCCCGACGCGGATGCACGGGCGAGACGCCCGTGCCACCGGTGTGTTCGCGCACGGGCGAGACGCCCGTGCCGCCGGTGTCGCCCGCGCCACCGGCGTCGTCGCGTGTCGGCGGGAGGTAGGTGATCCCCGCGTGCGGGTTAGCGATCGCGGTCAGTTCGAGGTACTCGTCGACGCTGGTTTTGCCTTTGGAATATCGGCCTTCGAGTTCGATGGTGACGCGGGTGCCCGTGTGCTGCGGGAAGTCCTCCGTCTCGACATCGACGGAGACCTCGGGGCGGTTCTTCGTCGTGTCCATCGCGAGTTCGACATGATGGGCGGGCTTGTTTTTCTTTGAGCGAGAGACGATGACCATCGGGCGTCCGGTGGTCATCAGGCCGTACATCCCGGCGGCGGAGATGCCGATGCCCTGCTGGCCGCGGCTCATGCGCAGCCGGTGGAACTTCGAGCCGTAGAGGAGTTTGCCGAAGATGTTGTCGATCTGGCTGCGGACGACGCCGGGGCCGTTGTCCTCGACGGTGATGCGGAAGCGGTTCTCGTCGATGTCGGGGAGGTGGTCGATGCGGACGGTGATGTCGGGGAGGGCGCCGGCCTCTTCGCAGGCGTCGAGTGCGTTGTCGACGGCTTCCTTGACGGTGGTGAGCAACGCCTTGCGTGGGTTGTCGAAGCCGAGGAGGTGGCGGTTCTTCGAGAAGAACTCGGATATGGAGATCTCGCGCTGGCCGGCGGCGAGGGCCTCGGCGGTGCGAGGCCCGGCGGCGGCGGGCCTGGTCTTCGTCTTTGATGAGGTTCGGGAGGGCGAGTCACTCCCCCCGGCCGGACGCTTCCGTGCGTTTGCCATGCGCGGAATCTAGCGACTCAGGCCCGGTCGGCACAGCCGAGACGCGATCGGCGTTCTTCGATCCAATCCAGCAGACGCTCGGCGAAGACGGCTTTGCCCAGCGGGCCGAGATGTTCTTCCGGCCCGATCGCGGGGACGATGGTCGCGTCGATCGAGTCGGCGTCGAGAGTCCCGAGCGGGTTGGCGACGATCGCGTCGGCGCCTTTTCGGCGGAGTTTGTCGCGGGCGGACTCGAGCAGGCGGCCCGCCGGCTCGAGCGCGAAGCCCACGATGATCTGTCCCCGCCTGCGACCGGAGACGACCTCGGCGAGCAGGTCGGGCGTCGGGACGAGTTCCAGGCTCTTCATCCCGCCCGTGCGGGTCATTTTCCCCGATAAATCGGGCGATCTCGGCATGAAGTCCGCTACGGCGGCGGCCATGACGAGCGCGTCGCAGGTCGGGGCGTGTTCGAGGAGTAGTTCGCGCAGATCGGCAGCGGTGGTAAACCGCAGCGGGCGGATGTGCGTATGTAGAGGCTCGCGGGCGACCGGGCCGAGCATCAGCGTCACGTCCCACCCGCGGCGGGCGCCGGCGTCTGCGAGCGCGATCCCGACCCGTCCCGAGGATCGGTTGGCGATGTAGCGCACCGCGTCGATCGGCTCGTGCGTCGGGCCGGCGGTGATGAGGAGTTTCGGGCGTCGCGTGTCGTCGGGCATACGCTTCGTCGGGCGCTCCGTCGGGCGGCGTGGTCGTACGTCGCGGCACGGGCGATTGCCCGACCCGCGCGACGCCAGCATAATGCCCACCCGCCCGGACGCCCGCGGCGATCGGCACGGTGAACAATACGTCCCCGGTTACCGGCGGCGTGAGCGAGAGATCAGGGAACTAGGCCGCGATGGCGAAACTGCGCAAGAAGTTAGGCGAGATCCTGGTGGCCAACGGCGCCGCGACCCCGGACAAGGTCGAGAAGGCGCTGCAACTCGCCAAAGGCTCGGGCAAACGCATCGGCGAGGCGATGGTCGAGGCGGGCTTCTGCAAGGAAGACGACGTCGCCAAAGCCCTCGCCATGCAGTTCGGCGTCCCGTACGTCAACCCCGAAGATGTCGCCGACCAGGTCGATATCAAACTCATCCCCGAGGAACTCGTCCGCAAGCACCTGGTCCTGCCGTTATCTAAGACCAACGGCCGGCTGCAACTGATCGTCCACGACCCGCTGAACCTCGAACTGCTGGACATGCTGCGCTTCCGGCTCAACGCGGAGGTCGAGCCGCGGATCGCCTCGCGGGGCAGGATCAAGCAGTTCCTCGACACCAAGATCGGCCAGCCCCGCATGGTCGGGGCGGACGAGTCGTTGGTGTCCGAGTCCATCGACCGCTCGCTGGACAAGTCCGTCGACGCCTCGATCGACCGCAAGGCGGACGACGCGCCGATCGTGAAACTCGTCAACCGGATGATCATCGAGGCGGTCAAACTCCGCGCCTCGGACATCCACGTCGAGCCGATGGCCGACCGCGTCCGGCTGCGGTACCGGATCGACGGCGTGTGCATCGAGCGCGACAACCTGCCCAAGCGCATGCAGAACGCCGTGCTCGCCAGATTGAAACTTATGGCGGGGATCAACATCTCCGAGAGGCGGATCCCGCAGGACGGGCGCATCAAGATGCCGATCGACCAGGACACGATCGACTTCCGCGTCTCGTCGTGCCCGGCGTACCACGGCGAGAGCATCGTGATGCGTATCCTGCGCCCGGACGCGGTGCGGATCGGCCTCGAGAACCTCGGGTTCGAGACTGAAAACCTCGAGGCATTCAATAAGATTATCCGCCGCCCGAACGGGATCTTCCTCGTCACCGGGCCGACGGGTTCGGGCAAGACGACCACGCTGTATTCGGCGCTGGACGTTCTGAACCGCCCGGATCGTAAGATTATCACCGCCGAGGACCCGATCGAATACGCCTTCACGGGCATCAACCAGTGCCAGGTCCGCGAGGACATCGGGCTGACGTTCCCGCTGATTCTGCGCGCGATGCTGCGCCAGGCGCCGAACATCATCCTCGTCGGTGAGATCCGCGATAAGGAAGTCGGCGAGGTCGCGATCCAGGCGGCGCTCACCGGGCACCTCGTGTTCAGCACGCTGCACACGAACGACGCTCCCGGCGCGATCACGCGGTTGATCGACATGGGGATCAAGCCGTTCCTCGTGGCGTCTTCGATCCAGGCGGTGATGGCGCAGCGGCTGATCCGCGTATTGTGCGCCAAGTGCAAGGCGCCGGACGACAGCCCGGACCCGAAGTTCATGCGTCTGACGAACATCTCGGCGGCGGACCGCGCCAACCACACGATCTATAAGCCCGTCGGTTGCGACGCCTGCGGCGGCACGGGCTACCGCGGCCGCAAGGCGATCTTCGAGATGATGCTGATGAACCAGCAGATCCGCGAACTGGCGTTCGAGCAGGCGCCGGTGAACGTGCTGCGCAAGGCGGCGCTGGCGTCGGGGATGAAGCCGTTGCTCGAGGACGGGAAGATCAAGATCCTCAAGGGTGTCACGTCGCCGTCGGAGATCGCGCGGATCGTGCAGATCGAAGGCGTCGCGCTGGCCGCCGAGGAGACCGGCGGCGCCGAACGCGCCGACGCCGACGCGGCCGCCGGCGCCGCGTGATGACCTCACACTGAAACTACGCCGAACACACACGAGCGCCACGCCATGTCAACGATCCAGATCGAC
>CAZTEE010000142.1:0-4875 GCA_964611775.1 uncultured Phycisphaeraceae bacterium
GGTAGACCTTTCGGGTCGGCCCGCGAGCGTCATCGGTCTGGATCTCAAACGCGAATCGATCGGCGGCGTCGCCGCGGAGAACCTTGAACATTTCTTCGTATCATTCTCGATCGCCGCCCGGGCCGCGATTCACATCGACGTTATCCGAGGCGTGAACGACCATCACAAAGCAGAAGCGGCGTTCAAGGCTTTCGCGCTCGCATGCAGAGCCGCCATCGCCCGCGACGGCGCGGGCGTCCCCAGCACTAAGGGGTCGCTGTAATGGTTGAATTCACCACGTGTGACGATGCAGTAACACGGCAAGCGACTCCGACCGCGGTCGTTGCGACCGGTGTAGCAAACACCGCAGCAGTTCTCGCTGCGCTGCGAAGAGCCGGCGCCAGACCGGTGTTGACGGCGGATCGGTCTGTGATTCTCGATGCGCCGTTCGTCGTGCTGCCCGGCGTCGGTTCGTTCGCGTCCGGTATCGCCGCGCTGCGCGCGATCGGCGCCGACAGCGCGATCCGTGAACGCATAGCAAGCGCGATGCCGACGCTGGCGATATGCCTAGGCATGCAGTTACTGTTCGAAACGAGCGATGAATCGCCGGGTGAGCGCGGGCTAGGCGTTGTCGCCGGCGCCGTCGAGCGATTCCCGATAGGCACGAAATCACCGCAGTTCGGATGGAACCGTGTCCGCGCGGGATCGGGTTGCCGACTCGTCGATAACGGCTGGGCGTACTTTGCCAATTCTTTCCGTGTCGCTTGCGCGCCGGAGGGTTGGTCGGTCGCGCTCACCGAACACGGCGGTACCTTCGTCGCGGCTATGGAGCGCGGGTCAGTCCTCGCGTGTCAGTTTCATCCGGAACTCAGCGGCGCATGGGGCGCGCGAATCATCAAACATTGGCTCGACAGCGCCCTCGCTGCGGAGGCATCCCGATGCTGACTCGGCGTGTTATCCCGTGTCTCGATATCCGTGGTGGGCGCATAGTGAAAGGCGTCAGATTCAGCAATCTCCGCGACGCCGGTGATCCCGCTGAACGCGCCGCCGCATATGAAGCGCAGGGCGCCGACGAAATTGTGCTGCTCGATGTATCCGCGACTAATGAAGAACGCGCCTGCGCTACCGACTCCGTCCGCGCAGTCCGCGAGCAGCTCTCGATCCCGCTCACAGTCGGCGGCGGAGTGCGCACGCAATCCGACGCGCGCGCATTGCTCGACGCGGGCGCCGATCGCATCGCCGTGAACACGGCGGCGGTTCACGAGCCGGAACTGATCGGACGGCTGGCGAGAGAGTTCGGTAGGCAGTGCGTTGTGCTCGCGGTCGATGCGGCGCGCCGGCTTGATGCTCGCGATTGGCAAGTTATGATCAGGTCCGGGACGGAGCGGCTGGACCTCGGCGCCGTCGAATGGGCACGCCGGGTCGAGCGCCTCGGCGCCGGTGAGATCCTGCTTACTAGTTGGGACAGCGACGGCGCCGGTGCGGGGTACGATCTCGATCTGATATACGCCGTCTCGTGCGCTGTCTCACTCCCCGTGGTTGCGTCGGGCGGCGCCGGCTCGCTCGGTGATTATGCCGACGCTATCGCCGCCGGCGCCTCGGCGGTCCTGGCCGCGTCGATGTTCCACGACAACATAATAACTGTTGAGGACGCGAAACGCGCCCTGTCAGAGAAAGGCATCCCGGTTCGGCTATGATAATACCTTCTATTGATCTTCAGAACGGGCAGGCGGTGCAACTCATAGGCGGGCGCGATCTGAAAATCGCCGCGGGCGACCCGTCGCCGATCGCGCGGCGTTTCGCGTACGCGGGGGAGATCGCGGTGATCGATCTCGACGCCGCTACCGGCGCGGGGTCCAACGAGCCTGTCGCGCGTGAACTTCTTGCGTCGGCGCCTTGCCGGGTCGGCGGGGGGATCCGCGATGAAGCGGCCGCGTGGCGCTGGCTCGAAGCGGGCGCCGCGAAGATAATCCTCGGCACTGCCGCTGAAGCGGCGCTGCTGCGCCGGCTGCCCGCGTCGCGCATCATCGCTGCGCTCGACGCTATCGACGGCGAGGTCGTCGTAGAAGGCTGGCGCACGCGCACGGGTCGCGGCGTGATAGAACGCATCGACGAACTCCGCGAATTCGTGGGGGGGTTTCTCGTGACATTCGTCGAACGCGAGGGCGGCATGGGAGGGCTTCCTATCGAGAATATCGCGCCATTGGTCGAAGCGGCCGGCGGCCGACGCGTAACGATCGCGGGCGGTGTGCGCGACACGCACGATATCGCGCAAGCGACGGCGCTCGGTGTGGACGTGCAGATCGGCATGGCGCTCTACACCGGCGCCGTCTCTATCGCTGATGCGATCTGGGCGACTGTCCGCCCGGATCCCGCGACGGGCCTTGTGCCGACGGTCGTCGCTGATGAGCGCGGCGCAGCGCTCGGGCTGGTCTATTCATCAAAGGAAAGTGTCGCGGCGGCCGTCGAGTGCGGCGCGGGGGTTTACTGGTCAAGGTCGCGCGATCGACTATGGATCAAGGGCGATTCCTCGGGCGACACTCAGGAACTTATAAGCATCCGTCCCGATTGCGACGGCGACGCGCTGCTGTTTACCGTCCGCCAGCGGGGGAATGGGTTCTGCCATCTCGGGATGCGCACTTGTTTCGGCGAATCCGGGGGGCTTGCCGGCCTCGAGAGAAAGTTGCGCGATCGCAAGGTCAATGATGCGCCGGGATCATTCACGGCGAAACTACTCGCGGATCCGTCGTTGCTCCGCGAGAAACTCGTCGAGGAAGCGGGCGAACTCGCGGATGCTGATAATCGTGATAATGTAATATGGGAAGCGGCGGACAGTCTGTATTTCACGCTCTGTGCGATGGCGCGTGCGGGTGTGACGCTAGAAGAGGTCGAACGAGAGTTGGACCGCCGGTCTGATGTTCCGAAGGGCGCCGCCGATCGAGCCGGAAGGAATGGGCGATGAGTGATAAACCGGCGTTCATTCTTCGCAGGATAATGGCGAGTGATGTTCGCGCCCGCCGGACCGGCGCGATCGACACAGGCGCGCTCGCGACAGCGGCGTCGATCATCGCTGAAGTCCGCGATGAGGGTGAAGCGGCGATCCGTCGTCATGCCGAGCGTTTCTGCGAGATTGCGCCGGGGAATCCCCTTTGGGTTGGTCGTGACCGGCTCGCCGCTGCGTTCGATGAGATTGCCCCGGAGGATCGGGCCGTGCTCGAACGCGCGGCCGAGCGTGTAAGTTCTTTCGCGGCCAGGCAGCGGGCGCAGTTCGTCGACTTCGACGTAGATATCCCCGGCGGCGTCGCCGGGCAGCGGGTGATCGCGGTGGAATCAGCCGGCTGCTACGCTCCGGGCGGACGGCATCCGCTCCCTTCCAGCGTGATAATGACCGCTGCGACTGCGCGTGCCGCGGGTTGCATGCGGGTTGTTGTCGCTTCGCCGAACCCCGCGCCCGTCACGCTTGCGGCGGCTTATGTTTCCGGCGCAGACGAACTCCTGCCGATCGGCGGCGCCCATGCGATCGCGGCCCTCGCGTACGGCTTCGAAGGGTTCGAACCCTGTGACACCGTCGCGGGGCCGGGCAATAAGTATGTGACCGCGGCGAAACATATTGTTTCTTCGGTCGTCGGGATAGACATGCTCGCCGGCCCGTCGGAACTCCTCGTGCTCGCGGACGATACCGCCGACGCGGCGCTCGTCGCGGCGGACCTCCTCGCGCAGGCCGAGCACGACGACGACGCTATCCCCGTACTCGTCGCGACGAGCGTCGCGCTCGCGGACGCAGTCGAACTTGAACTGGCGCGCCAGATCGAGTCGCTCCCGACCGCGTCCACGGCCCGCAACGCGCTCGGCAACGGGTTTATCGCGATAGCCGAATCAATCTACGAAGCGATTGCAGCGTGCGACAGATTCGCGCCCGAGCACCTCGCGATTCACGCGCGCGATCCCGCCGCGATCGAAGCCCGATTGCGGCACGCCGGGGCCGTGTTCGTCGGCGCCGCGAGTGCGGAGGTCTTCGGGGACTACGGCGCCGGGCCGAACCACACGCTCCCGACCGGGGGGACGGCTCGGCACGTCGCGGGGCTTTCCGTCGTACATTTCCTGCGGCTGCGGACCCGGCTGAGTATGGAAACCAGCTCGGATGCGATCGCGCTCGGTAGTGACACCGTCCGTCTGGCCCGGCTTGAAGGGCTTGAAGCACATGCGCGATCCGCGCTCGCCCGCGCCGCGGCGCAAGGCGGTTGACCGCGCATCCCGTACACTGCCCGCATGATCGAAGAAATACCCCTCTCGAAGCCCGACATCACCGAGGAAGAACGGCGTCTCGTCGACATGGTCCTCCGCTCGGATCGCCTGGCGAGCGGCCCGATGGTCGAGGAGTTCGAGTCGCTCGTCGCTGACCGCGCGGGCCGACGCCGGGCTGTCGCGGTTAACTCCGGCACGAGCGGGCTGCACCTGGCGATGCTGGCGCTGGGGATCGGTCCCGGGGACGAGGTTATAACCACGCCGTTCAGTTTCATCGCGTCGTCGAACTGCATCCTGTTCGTCGGCGCGACGCCCGTGTTTGTTGACATCGACCCGGTGTCTCTGAACATCGACCCCGAGCGGATCGAGCGGGCCGTCACGCCGCGCACCAAGGCCATTCTCGCCGTCGAGGTCTTCGGCAACCCCGCCCACATGGACGCATGCCGCGCTCTCGCCGCCAAGCACGAGATCCCCCTCATCGAAGACTGCTGCGAGGGCCTCGGCGGGGTCTGGCGGGGACGGCCCATCGGATCCTTCGGACGCGTCGGCGTCTTCGGCTTCTACCCCAACAAGCAGATCACCACCGGCGAGGGCGGCATGATCGTCACCGACGACGACCGCCTCGCCGCCCTCTGCCGCTCCATGCGCAAC
>CAZTEE010000143.1:0-4842 GCA_964611775.1 uncultured Phycisphaeraceae bacterium
TGGGAGAGCGCTTGCATGGCATGCAAGAGGTCGTCGGTTCGATCCCGATCGGCTCCACTTCAGACCCCCGAAGCCCGGGGATTTCATCCCCGGAATAGCGCGGCGCGAACCAAAATTCATATTAAATATTACTTTGCCATCGCGAAGATTATAATCCCGCTCTCGCGTGTCTCTGTCTCGCTCTGTCTTCCTCTGCGTTCGCTCGTTATTCCGCTCTGCGGAAGAGGTCGAGGAATCGGTCCTCGAACTGCTTGAACACCCCGAGGCGGTCGAGTTCTTCTTTGAGCCTGAACGCCTGTGTGCGATCGCGTTTCGCCTCGTCGAAGAGCCGTTCAATTTTCTGCCTGGCGGCGTAGCCGAGCGTCTCGCGTTTCTCGGTCGGCTCGTCGATCGCGGCGGGGAACTCCGGCTCTTCCTCGTGCTCGGCGCCGGCCGACTCTTTTAGGCGCTCGAGCAGGGCCGCGAGTTGAGCATCGACGTGCTCGCCTTGTTCTTTCAGTTCCTGGGTGTCAACCTCGATCCCGGCCTGGGCGCAGAAGACCTCGAGCGCCGCCCGCGCCGCTTTCGGGTTCGGCGCCCCGGCGGCAAAGTAAGGAATCTCCGCCATGACGCACTCCGCCTCGATCCCCGCCGCAGCGGACACCGCCAGCAGCACCCCGTTCAGCCCGCCGATCTGCCCTTCCTCAAGCGGCTCGACCTCAAGCCGACGCAACTCCTCGAGCGCCCCCGCGCCCGTCGCGACCGCGTGCAGCCCCGCCGGGTCGTTCGGGTCGAGTTGCGTCGCCAGGGAAGCCAATGTCGCAACCCGCGTCACACCCCGCGTCTTGGCATACTCCATTATGGCCCGGCACATCGAAGCCCCGCTGTGTTCCGGCTGGGCTTCCCCGAGAAACACAACAAGATCACGCCCGGCGCTGGGGTTCCGCCACTCGAAGAACACGCTCCGGGGGAGCCTGCCCGCCGCGGCCAACCCGGCACGAACGTCCACCTGCCGGACCTCGAAGAAGTCCTCCGCGGGGAGTTCGTGGGCCTCGTCCATGTCGAGCGCCCGCGCCAGGTGAGCGGCCGCGATCACCGCGACCCCGCCCATCCCCGGCCAAGCGGCGAGCAGCCAGGGGTCGTTGAGTTTTTCGTGTCGATCCATTATCCCACCTCATTCGTATCCGCCCGCTTGGTCGTCCTGGATCCGGTCAATGTACGGCCGATGCCGCTACGGGATCACGCCATACGAAAGTCTGGCGCGTACATGGAGCCACTGGCTCGCCATATGAGCGCCACACAATCATATGGAACCCGGGTTTCGCCCTGTTTACAACCTTGCCGCCGCCAGGGACGCCAGTTCCGACCGTTCGCTCTTGCGCATCGTCACGTGCCCCGCGAGGCCGACGCCTTTCATGCGTTCGACCGAGTACGACAGCCCGTTGCTCGACATATCGAGGTAGGGGTTGTCGATCTGCTCGATGTCGCCGGTGAGCACGATCTTGGTCCCCTCGCCGGCCCGGCTGATGATCGTCTTCACCTCGTGCGGCGTGAGGTTCTGCGCCTCGTCAACGATCATGAAGACGTGCGGGATCGACCTGCCGCGGATGTAGGTCAGCGCTTCGAGCACCAGCCGCCCGTCGGCCAGCAGGGCCTCGAGCCGCTGCTCGACGGTCCGCGACTGCGCTTCCTGCCCGGGCGCCCCGCGTGTGGACAGCAGATATTCAAGATTATCAAAGATCGGCTGCATCCACGCGGCGAGTTTCTCCTCCTTCTCGCCCGGCAGGTACCCGATGTCCCGGCCCATCGGCATGATCGGGCGGGCCACCAGCAACTTATCGAATCTTTCTTCCTTAAAAACCTTGCTCATCCCGGCGGCGAGCGCCAGCAGCGTCTTGCCCGCCCCCGGGCCGCCCGTCAGCGTCACGAGCCGGAGGTCGTCGTCGAGGAGCAGATCCAGCGCCATCGTCTGCTCGGTGTTCCGCGCCAGCACGCCGAAGGTCGGCCTGCGCGACGCCGTCACCGGGATCAGGTGCTCCGTATCCGCCAGACGCCGCGCCAGCCCCGAGTGCGATTCGTCCTGCGCATCGCGCAACACGACGAACTGATTCGCGTGCACCGACCGCTCGAACCGCTCCCCTTCCTCTTCCACCTCGAGGTACGGCCGCAACCTCTCGACCGGCAGCATGCGCTGGTCGTACAACTCGTCGATCAACTCGCCCGCAACGTCCATCGTGAGGAACCCCGCGTAGAGCCGATCCGTGTCGACCTTCTGCGCCTCGAAGTCCTCGGTCGGGACGCCGAGCGCGTCGCTTTTGATGCGGGCGTTCATGTCCTTGGAGATGAAGACCACGCTCTCGCCGCGGCGGAGCAGGTCGTACGCCACGGCGATGATGCGGTTGTCGGCGCCCCCGTCGACGAGGATCCCGGGCCGTTCCGGCTCGGTGGTGTCGATCCGGATCATCCCGTTCTTATCAAATCTTTCATCGCCCCAGCGGACGCCCTCGTTGAGCCGGCCCTTCTTCCGCAGCGCGTCGAGCCGGCGTATGCACTGCCGCGCGTTGCGGGCCAGGTCGTCGTTGCCGCGCTTGAAGCGGTCGAGTTCCTCGACCACCGCCAGCGGGATCACGACATTGTCCTCCTTGAAGAAGAACAACGCCTCGGGGTTGTGCAGGAGCACGTTGGTGTCGAGGACATAACTCGTGACCCCGGCCCGTGTCGGCTTACTCGACCCCTCCGCCATCGGTTCGGAATCCTCTCGCCGCTTCGTACCTGTCGCCAACGCCGCCTCCTCTCCGATCGCGAACGGTCGGTCCGACAAACGCCGTAGAGTGTACGCCGATCCCGACACCGCCCCGCCAACGACGGAGCCGACCGCATGACCATCGGAGAACTCGTCGCAGCGCTCGAGCGAATCGCCCCGCGACGCCTGGCCGAGCCTTGGGACAACGCCGGGCTGATTATCGGCGATCCCGTGGGCCCCGTCGCCGGCCCTGTGCTGCTCACTATCGACCTCACACCCGCCGTCGTCGCCGAGACCCTGACGCTCGGCTCCACCTGTCTCGTAGCCTATCACCCCCCGATCTGGCAGCCCGTCAACCGCCTGACACCCGCTCAGCCGAAGGGCGACCTCCTCCTCCGCCTGCTCCGGGCGGGAGTAGCGGTCTACAGCCCGCACACGGCCCTGGACGCCGCGCCCGACGGCGTCACCGACTGGCTCTGCGACATGCTCGCCGACGACGGGCAGACCCGCCGGGACCTCGGCGACCGCAGAGCGCTCATCCCCGCCTCCCGACCGGATCCGCTCCAGACTCACAAGATCGTCACGTTCATCCCCCCCGAAGCCGCCGAACCCCTCCGCGACGCCCTTTCGTCGGTCGGCGCCGGGCAGATCGGCGACTACATCCAGTGCTCCTTCACAGCCCCGGGTGTCGGCACGTTCTTCGCTCCCGACACCGCCAACCCCGCTGTCGGCTCCACGGGACGACTCGAGACCGCCAACGAAGTACGCCTTGAGATGGTCTGTCCCGAGCGATCGCTCCCCCTCGCGGTCGAGATGCTACGCCGATTCCATCCTTACGAAGAACCCGCATTCGACATCTACAGCCTTACGCCCAAGCCCCGCCGGGACGTCGGCGCGGGCCGACGCTTGACGCTCGACCATCCCGCAACGCCCGCCGACCTCGCCCGCCGACTGCGCACGAACCTCGGCGTTGACGCTGTCAAACTCGCCGCTGCCAACGCCGACCCCGTCGAACGTGTCGGCGTCTGTCCCGGCGCCGGGGCGGAACTATTCGAACCCGCCATCGCCGACGGCTGCACCCTCTTCGTCACCGGCGAGATGCGCCACCACGAAGCCCTCGCGGCCCTCGCACGCGGCTGCTCGGTGATCCTCGCCGGGCACACCAACACCGAACGCGGGTACCTCCCCCACTACGCCCGAAAAATCAACGAACTCGCCCCGGACGCCAACGCCAGGCCCGCACAATCCGACGGCCCGATCTTTCGTACTCTCGCCTGAACAATCCCATTACAGCCCCCAGCCGAATCACTCCGATACCTATCACTTAGTGTCCCAGTGCCTAACGCCCGACGCCCGACGCCCGGTGACTGATGCCTGAACCGACCCCAACCCGCTTCACACAGATCCCCGACCGCCGTCGGCTACTCGCTCTCGGCCTGGTCGCCGGCGCCGCCGCATTGGTCCCCGGCTGCGCCTCCAGAAACAACTCCCGACGATCCTCTTCCGTAAGCCCCAACTGGCCGGGCCTCGACCGCCCCGCCGATCGCCCGACAATCGCAGATCGGCCCGCCTACCAGCCCTCGCAGCCGATCCCCAACGATTCGGCCCCAACCCCCTCGATGTCCGTCCAGCCCCGCTCCGCCTGGGCCACCGGCGACCCCATCCCCGCTCGCATGAACCGCCTCACCGGCGTCTCTCGCATCACCGTCCACCACGACGGCATGACGCCCGCCCAGATCGCCTCCTCCCGCGACGCCGCCGGTCGCATCGACCTCATCCGCCGGGCCCACCAGTCAGAAGGCTGGGGCGACATCGGATATCACTTTATAATCGACCCCTTCGGACAGGTCTGGCAAGGCCGGCCCCTCGCGTACCAGGGGGCCCACGTCCGCGACCACAACCCCAACAACCTCGGCATCCTCAACCTCGGCAACTTCGAACACCAACGCCCGACCAACCCCCAACTCGTCACTCTCGAACTCTTCCTCGCCGACCGAATGCGCGCCTACCGCGTGCCGCTCAACGCCGTCCGCACACACCGCGAACTGACGCCCACGCTCTGCCCCGGCCGCAACATGCAGGCCGTCATGAACCACCTCCGCAGCGCCAGCCCCACACTC
>CAZTEE010000144.1:0-4801 GCA_964611775.1 uncultured Phycisphaeraceae bacterium
TCGGATGCCCGGCGCCGAAGCCGCCCTCGGCGTGCAGGCGGTCTTTCGGGTCGCTGCGATCGAACACCTTCACCCCTTCGATCCACGTCTCAAGAACGTGCGTGTAGACGCTCAGCGGGTCGCCGCTGAGCACGACGAAGTCCGCGTCCTTGCCCACGCTCAGCGAGCCGACCCGACTCGCGAGGTCGAGCATCTCGGCGCCCGCAATCGTCAGGGCTTCCAGCGCCGCGACCCGGCTCATCCCCGCCCGCACGGCCAGCGCCGCCGAACGCATGAACAACCTCGAATCGGTGATGTAGTCGTCGGTGTGGAACGCCGTCCGCGCGCCCGCCCGTTCCAGAGCCGCCCCGGTTTCCAGCGACAACTCGGCGGCTTCGAGTTTCCCGCCCGGCGCGTCGATCACGATGACGGACGAACCGACGCCGGCCCGGGCGATCTCTTCCGCGACCTTCCACGCCTCGCTGACGTGGTGCAGCACGACGCGGAAGCCGAACTCCTCGCTCAGGCGGAGCACGGTCATTATGTCGTCGGCGCGATGCGTGTGATGGTGGATGATGACCTCACCGTCGAGCGCCCGGACCAGCGCCTCGAGCCCGAGATCGCGCTTCGGCATCTTCTCGGGATCACCCGCAGCGGCGCGAACCTTGTCGCGGTACTCGCTCGCCTCGATGAACCGCTGCCGGACCAGAGCCGCGGACTTGCCCCGTGTTCCCGGGAAGGGGGGCTGGCGGATCGAGTTCGTCCCGTTCGCCATTTTAATGCCCCATAGCGGGGCGCCGTCGTCGTCGCGGATCAGCAAGCTCTCTATGGTCCGCCCGCCGCGCGGCTTGGCATAGATCGTCTGCCCGCTCAGCAGGTGCCCGGACCCAGACATAATGTTTAAAGTCGTGATCCCGCCCGCGACGGCCCGGCGGAAGCCGGGGTTCAGAGGGTTCACCGAATCGAGCACACGTACGTCGGGGTTGATCGGCGAGGTGCTGTCGCCGGCCGCCGGGCCGCCGACGTGGCTGTGCGTGTCGACCAGGCCGGCCATTATCACCTTGCCCGTCGCGTCGATCCGCTCGGCGCCGGCGGGGATGCGCACGGAGTTCACCGACCCGACTGCGACGATCAGCCCGTTCTGCACGACGAGCGCGCCGCGCTCGATCTCGGGGCCGTCAACGGGGATGATCTTCGCCCCGAGGAACGCGACCGGGCGTTCCTGCGCGGTAGCGGCTCCGATGTACATCAACGCCGACATACACGCCGGCACGAACGCTGGAACACGAAACTTCATCGCTCGGCCTCCGGGAGTTGTAGGAATCCTCGCACAGCATACCGGCGTCGGGCGATCTTGAAATGACACGGGGCCGACGCTGGACGCCGGCCCCGTGCGGGAATACTGGATAGGAGTGCCGAGATCAGCCGCGGCGACGGCGCGCGGCGCCGATCAGCCCGAGGCCTGCGAGCAGCGCAACACCGCCGGGCGCGGGGATGACGGCTCCCGGAGCATCGAAGTAGACCTTGAACCACGAGCCTTGGCCGTAGCGCGCGTCGGGGTTGATCCCGTCGTTGAACGACTCGTACAGCGTGAGATAGATGATCCCGTCAGCCGAGGCGGTGTTCGCCGCGAGCATGCCGCTGTATGCGAAGACGCCCGGCGCGTCGGCGGCGCCGAATGCCCCGGGGTTGACGTCCGCGTCGAACGATGTGTCGATCGCCGAGTCGATCGCCATCTGCGCTTCGCTCATCCACGACGGTGAAAACGCTTCGTAGTTGACGTCCCATTCGATCATGATGACGGTCCCGGCGAAGCCGAAGTTGTGAACCATGGATGTGACCATGAAGTTCGCTCCGAACGAGCCTTCGCTGACCGCGCCAGACAGATCGAACGTGTGCGTCAGGATCGCCGCGGACGCGGACGATGAGAGCGCAACGACAGCGGCGCCGACAGCGGCTTTGGTGAACAATGACATTTTTCGAGCCTCCGTGTTTCTACTCCGGAACGCGATTACGCGCCCCGAGATGGCTCGCCCGTCGCTCCCGACACAGGAGCGCCCCTCGGACGGCCATCCTCCAATCAATATTTTTACACGATCCGATCATTTCGTTCAAGAGTAATGTGCAAATTTCGGCTAGGGACCGCGCGGCCGCACGCGCCGGGACGCCGGATCGCTCCGAACCCGGTTGACTTCCAAGTCCCGGCATATACACTGCTACGCGATGAGAACCCGTACGCATCATCACAGCCTGCATCACCACCCCGCGAGGGGGAGGGCGGCTGTGGTCTGATCGCATCTCGCGATCATCCTTGAGCGAAGACCAACGCCGGCCCCTCGGGTCGGCGTTTTTCGTCTCCGGACACGCGATAGTCCGGGGCGCGCCGCCCGTCGGATCGGCCCAACGACCGGAGGCGCTACATAGTGGACACACTCGATAGGGATGACTCCGTACGCTTGGCGATACCCAAAGGGCGGATGCACGACGAAATCGCCCGGCTTCTCGATGAGGCCGGCCTGAAACTCTCGCGGTCGGCGCGCGATTATCGGCCCACGATCGGCTTGCCCGGCTGGGACGTGAAAGTCCTCAAGCCCCAGGCCGTCATCGAGATGCTCGCCGCGGGAGCGCGCGACGCCGGGTTCGCCGGCGCCGACTGGGTCCGCGAGCAGGACGCCGACCTCGTAGAAGTCCTCGACACGGGTCTGGATCCGGTGCGGCTCGTCGCGGCGGCGCCGGGATCGCTCCTCGACGCCGCAGGCGCGTTCCCTGAACGCAATATAACAATAGCAAGCGAATATGTCAGAACCGCAAAGGTCTGGGCCTCCGAACGCGGGCTAGTCGCGCGCGTGCTGCGTTCGTGGGGGGCGACCGAAGTGCTCCCGCCGGAGGACGCCGACCTCATCATCGACAACACCGCCACCGGCGCGACGCTTGAAGCCAACGGGCTGCGCATCATCGACACGCTCGGCACGTCCACGACGAGACTCTTCGCCTCGCGGTCGGCGATGGATACACCGAACAGGCGCGACGCGATCGAAAACTTCGCATCGCTGCTCCGGGCGGTGCTCGAAGCGAGGCGGCGCGTGCTCATAGAACTCAACGTATCAGCCGAAGCACTCGAAAGCGTCGTCGAGGTGCTCCCGTGCATGCGCGAGCCGACGATCTCGCCGCTGCACGGCGGCGCCGGATATGCGCTGAAAGCCGCCGCGCCGCGCGACTCCCTCGCACGCGTGATCCCGATCCTCAGGTCGCGCGGCGCCACGGACATCGTCGTCACGAAGCCTGTGCAGATCATGGAGTGATCGCGATGAGTACTATCAATTATAATTCAGCATCATACGCATCACAAGCCCTGACCGCGTCACCGCTGCGCCTTGATCGCAACGAAGGACCGCCGTTGGATGCGGCCGCGGCTAGTCTGCTCGGACCGATAGCGCTCGAAGACGCCCGCAGATACCCATCCGCAGAGGGGCTCGAAAAACAACTCGCCGAGCGTGCCGGCGTTGATCGGCGCCGCGTGCTGGTGACGGCCGGCGGGGACGAAGCAATCGACCGCGTCTGTCGATCGACGATCCGCGCGGGCGACCGCGTATCCCTCCACACGCCGACGTTCGAGATGATCGAATGGTTCACGGGTCAAGCCGGAGCGATAATCGAAGCGACGAACTGGCGAACAGGCGCGTTCCCGCTCGACAGATTCCTGAGCACAATCGACGATCGCACTCGGCTCGTCGCGCTGGTGTCGCCGAACAATCCGACCGGCACGGTTATCGGTCCGCGCGACATCCGCGCAGTGGCCGAGCGTGCCGCAAGCGTCGGCGCCGTCACTCTCGTCGATCTGGCGTATATCGAATTCACGGCGGAGGATCCTACACGTGCGTTAGTCGATCTCCCCGGCGTTGCGATAGTGCGAACATTTTCCAAGATGTACGCGCTCGCTGGGATGCGTGTCGGTTGGATCGCGGGAGATCTTGATCTGGTCGAACGCGCGCGAGCCGCCGCCGGTCCGTTCCCGACGAGCGGCGTGTCGCTCGCCGCTGCTTCGCGGGCGCTGGCGTTACCCGACGTATGGACGCGCGATCGCGCCGAGCGCGTGCGTTGCGAGCGATCATCGCTCGCCGATGTGTTCCGTGCGCGCGGGATCGCTGTGACAGATTCCCAAGCAAACTACGTCTGCGCGATCATGCCCGGTGCAGACGCCGCGGCGACATTCGCGCGAACGCTCGCTTATCTCGGCGTGCTTGTGCGCACCTGGCCGAGCCGTCCCGGCGCCGACGACCTGGTGCGCATCACTTGTCCCGGCGACAGCGCCGACCTCGCCCGCCTGATCGGAGCGGTGAACGCCGCGCTCGACACTCCATACGTTTAACAAGGACGCTAGTAATGAGCGACTCATCCTTACCCCCCGCGCCCGCACGCGTCGCCGCCGTCGAACGCGCAACACGCGAGACCTCGATCACCGCACGCATCGACCTCGACACTCCCGCCGACGCCGATATCAGCACCGGCCTGGGTTTCTTCGATCACATGCTCACTGCGTTTGCGCTGCACGCGCGTGTCGGTTTGACGCTGGCATGCCGCGGCGACCTGCATGTAGATGATCACCACACGATAGAAGACTGCGCAATAGTAGTCGGCGTCGCCGTGGATCGTGCGCTCGGCGATCGCTCGGGGATCGCACGTTTCGGCAGCGCATATGCGCCGCTCGATGAATCTCTTGCGCGGGCCGTGGTAGACCTTTCGGGTCGGCCCGCGAGCGTCATCGGTCTGGATCTCAAACGCGATTCGATCGGCGGCGTCGCCGCGGAGAACCTTGAACATT
>CAZTEE010000145.1:0-4772 GCA_964611775.1 uncultured Phycisphaeraceae bacterium
CCCAGAATGAAGGCGGCGACATCCGCGGCAAGCAGTCCGCCGCGCTGATCGTGGTGGCGGCGCGATCGACCGGCTCCCCCGCGTCGGACCGCCGCGTCGATCTCCGCGTCGAGGACCACCCCGACCCCATCGCCGAACTCCGCCGACTTCTTACGTTGCACGCCGCCTACGAGCACATGAACGCGGGCGACCTCGCGATCGAGCACGGCGACACCGCCGGCGCGCTGCGTGAGTATTCCGCCGCGATGAAACTCGCGCCCCACGTCGCCGAGATGCACTTCTGGACGGCCGTATCGATGGTCAACGCGGGGATGGTCGAGGAGGCGATCCCGCACCTCGCCGTCGCGTTCGCGGACACGCTCGGCGACTGGCGCGAGACCCTTCGCCGATTGCCCGCGTCGGAACTGCTCCCCGATGACCCGGCGCTGCTCGACCGGCTCCTGTCCGTGCGGCCCGCGGGGAACGGCGCCTCGCCCGATCAATAAAATATCACACAACTTTTCTTCAGGACGCAAAATGACCACACTCACCGACACCACCCTCACCGACACCACCCCCGCCGAGATCGCCATGCCCACCACCGAGCGATCGACACACCCGCCGCGCACCCGCGGCGAGCGCGCCCCCGAGCCGATCGTCTTCGAGAAATCCTCTCCGGGTGCGCGCAGCGTCACGATGCCCGCGCTCGACGTGGACGCGACGCCGATCCCCTCTTCGCTGGCCGGCGACGCGCCCGCCTGGCCGGAACTCGGCATGCTCCAGGTCGTGCGCCATTACACGCATCTCTCACAGCGCAACTTCTCGATCGACGGCGAGTTCTACCCGCTCGGCTCGTGCACCATGAAGTTCAACCCGCGCATCAACGAGCACGCCGCGAGCCTGCCCGGGTTCACCAGCCTGCACCCGCTGCAGGACGACGCGGACATCCAGGGCGCGCTGCGACTGCTCTATGAAACCCGACGTTTTCTGGAAGAAATCGCCGGCCTCGACGAGGCCTCGCTCCAGCCCGCCGCCGGCGCGCACGGCGAGTACACGGCCTTGAAAGTCATCCGCGCGTACTTCAAGGACCGCGGCGAGCACCGGCGCACCAAAGTCCTCGCGCCCGAGAACGCGCACGGGACCAACCCCGCCTCCTGCGCGATGTGCGGCGCCGGGGTCTACGCCGTCAAAGCCCCCGGCGGGTACACCGACATAGACGACCTGAAGCGCATAATCGATGAGGAAGGCGCCGACACCATCATGGCGCTGATGATCACCAACCCGAACACCGCCGGCCTCTTCGACCGCAAGATCGACGAGATCGCGAAGATCGTCCACGACGCCGGCGCTCTCCTCTACCTCGACGGCGCGAACATGAACGCCATCCTCGGCAGAACCCGCCCCGGCGATTTCGGCGCCGACGCCATGCATTATAACACGCATAAAACATTCTCCACGCCGCACGGCTGCGGCGGTCCCGGCGCCGGGCCCATCGTCGTCCGCGATTTCCTCGCCCCCTACCTCCCAGTGCCGCAGATCACCGAGAAGAACGGCGTGTACGCGCTCGAGTTCGACCGCCCGAAGTCCATCGGCAAGGTCCGCTCGTTCGTCGCGCAGTTCGGCGTGCTCGTCCGCTGCTGGACTTACATCCGCGCGTGCGGCGCCGAGGGACTCCGCGGCATCGCCGACCAGTCCGTGCTCAGCGCCAACTATCTCGCGGCCCGCCTGCGCGACCGGTACGAGATGCCCTTCTTCGAACCCGCCGACGGCCGCTTCTGCGCACACGAGTTCGTCACCGTCCCCGAACGCCTGCTGGCGCGCGGCGTCACGCTCGTCGACATCGCCAAACGCATGATCGATTTCGGCGTCCACCCGCCCACCATGCACTGGCCCGTGCGCAACTGCCTGATGGTCGAGCCGACCGAGACCGAATCGCTCGAAACACTCGACCGCTTCGTCGCGGTGATGGAGCGCATCGCCGACGAGATCGAATCGCACCCGGAATCGCTCGCGCAGGCGCCGACGGACGCGCCAGTGCGCAGGCTGGACATCGTCGGCGCGGACCGCAAACCCCGTACCGTCTATTAAAATTGACTCTCAACCCGAGCTTCGCGCCGAATCGCCGCGACAAGAAGCTCCAGCGCCGGCGGGTGCTGCGCGAGGAACAGCGACGGCTCGATCAGTTCGACCTCGGACACGAGCGGGCCGCCCGCGTCGTCACGGATCACGTCCACACGCGCGTACAGGCAATCGCGCCCGATCCCCCCGAGCGCCTGCGCGCTGACAGCAAGATCCTCATCCGTGACGGGGAGCGCGCCGGATACCCGCTCATCTTCGCCGGCAAGCCGCGGCTCTTTTCTTACGGCGTGAGTCGGCTTGCCGTCGATCCACACGATCGCGCGTTCGCCTGATAGCGCGACCTCGGGCATGAACCGCTGGATCATCGCGTCCCGGTCGCGGAGCAGTTCGTCGAGAAACGCCTGCCCGGCGGGAGCGTCGTCGCGGTCGAACACCCGCGTCCGCCAGGAACCCGCCGAAACCGCCGGCTTGATAACTGCGCGGCTCCACCCGGCCCGGTCCATTAAACCTGCAAGATTCGCCTCGGCGCCCTGCCGGGCCAGCGCCGTGGGAATCACGGGCACGCCGCGATCGGCCAGTTCCAGCAAGTACTTTTTATGGATATTGCCGCGCACCAATCCGAGCGGGTTGAGCAGGCGCGACCCCATGTCGCAACGTGCGCAGAACGCAAGGAACCGTTCGGGATCGAGGTAGTAAGTCCACGTCGAACGCAGCACGCAGAGATCGAACCCCGACGGGTCGGCCGCGTCGTCGTCCCATGCGAGCGGCTCGGCGGTCACGCCCGCGTCGAGCAAAGCCGCGAGCAGCGGCTCGTGGTCCGGGTCCGGCTCGGGCAGCGTCCGACATGTAAGAACCGCGACGCGCGGCTTCACGGCTTCGGCGTCGGCTTGAGAGCGATGTGCAGTTCGTCGAGTTGTTTCTGATCAACCACGCTCGGGGCGCCGCTCATCAGGTCAGCGCCGGTCTGCGATTTCGGGAACGCGATCACGTCGCGGATGTTGTCCGTCCCGCCGAGGTGCATAACGACGCGGTCGAGTCCGACGGCGATCCCGCCGTGCGGCGGCGCGCCGAAACGGAGCGCATCGAGCAGGAACCCGAACTTCGCCCGGGCTTCTTCCTCGCCGATCCCAAGCAAACCGAACACACGCTGCTGCATCGCGGGCGAGTGGATGCGGACGGACCCGCCGGCGACTTCGGACCCGTTGAGCACGAAGTCGTAGGCGTCGCTGATAACGGCGGCGGGGTCGGCGTCGAGTTTGTGCGCTTCGTCCGGCCGGGGGGCGGTGAAGGGATGGTGCAGGCTGTCCCAGCGCCCGAGTTCTTCGATGTATTCGAGGAGCGGGAAGTCGACGACCCAGAGGAAGTTCCACGCGGCGCCGGGCGGCGGGACCAGGTTCAGATCCTTCGCAAGTTTCAGTCGCAACTCCCCGAGCGCGCGATGCACGACCTTCGCGCGGTCGGCGCCGAAGACTACGAGATCGCCGTCTTCGAGCCCGAGCGTGTCGGCGAGCGCCGCCCGGCTCGGTTCGACGAACTTTGCGACACCGGTGGCGAACGCGCCGGCTTCGAGTTTGGTGTACGGAAGCCCCCCCGCGCCGAACTGCTTGACAAACTCGGCGTAGCCGTCGAGTTGTTTACGGGTCAGCGTCGCGCCGCCGGCGGGTACGCGGATCGCTTTGACTACGCCGCCCGACGAGAGCGCGTCGGCGAAGACGCGGAAGTCGCTGCTGCGCACGATCTCGGAAACGTCCTGTATTTCCAGGCCGAAACGCGTGTCGGGCTTGTCCGAACCGAACCGGCTCATCGCCTCGGCGTAGGTCATGACGGGGATTTCGCCGATCTCGACGGTGCGAGGATTGTCGAGCTTGGGCACGCGCATTTCCACTAACTGGTCTTGAGCGATGTTGCTGACCAACATGAAAAAAATGATGAGTTGAAACGTGACGTCGATCATCGGCGTCATGTTCATCTCAGGCTTGGAGGCGCCTCTTCGGTAGACCTTGGACATAGTTGGCTCGGTCAGAAGGCGAACAATCAGGGAACGCGAGACACGGCGGTCAGTGGCTCAAGCTTTGGCGGCTTCGGGCTTGGGCGTGGCCATGGGGCGGGGCGAGGACTTTTCGGCTGTCGTTGCCGCCGCCGGCTTGGCCTTGGCACCGGGCTTGAACGGACGGATCAGGTCCTCGCTCATGAGCAGGCCCTCGGTGGTGTATTCGTCGATCTTATTGCGGATCATCGAATAAGCCGCCAGGGCGGGCATGGCGATGACCAGCCCCCAGAAAGTGGTGACCAGTGCGGTGGAAATACCACCGGCCAGCGCCCCGGGATCGGGTTTGCCGCCTGCGGCAACGAGGCGGGCAAACGCCACGATGATGCCGTAGACCGTGCCGAAGAGGCCGAGCATGGGAGCGATGTTACCCAGCACGTTGAGGTATTCGATGGGCCGAAGCAGGCGGGTCGTTTCGTGATCGCTCTGTTCCTCGACGGCACGCTCCATGGCACCGTAACCGTTGGCGGCCTCATTAAGACCGGCGGCGGCAACCTGCCCTAGGTAGCTGGGGTCAGCGTTGGCGTATTCGATTGCCTCGCGATACTTCTTCTCGGTCATCAGCGCGTTGAGTGTTTCATACGTCGTGGCAGGTACCAGCGCCGAGCGACGATTCTTCATCGCCATGCTGATGATCAGACCCACCGAGATGCCCGACAGGGAGATG
>CAZTEE010000146.1:0-4740 GCA_964611775.1 uncultured Phycisphaeraceae bacterium
GGCGGCGGTCGCGGCGGGTGATGCCGAGACGCGCTCACGCCGGCGTGATGCGCGACCTGACCGTCAGGCCCGAGGCTCCGCTCGAGCGCATCCGCGGTGCTTGAGTTAGGCTCTCGGCCCATGGAGCGCGATCGGTCGCATAGACGCCGGGCATTGGTCGCGGAACAGCGCGCCGGGCGTCGCGCTTGGACGCTGATCCGGGCTTCAGTTTCGGTTGTCGCGATGGCGGCGGTGATACTCCGGCTCGGGTGGGAGGATCCCTGGCTCGCGCCCGCGACGCTGCTGTGGATCGAGGCCGCCGGGCTGGCGGTCTACGCGGTGACGATTCTCGCTTCGATGCGGGCGGACCCGGGCGGGCGCTCGCGGATCGCGCGGGCGGCGCGGACGCACGGGTTCGAGTGCACCGTGCTGGCGTTCGGTTTCATCTTCGTGTGGTCGCCGCTGCTGCTCGCGTCGGCGGTGACGATGCTGTTCTTGTATCAGGCGCTGAGTTTGTATCTTTGGGTGGCGCAGACCTCGGCGCCGCCGGGGCTGGTGTTCGTCGGGTCTTTTCTCGTGCTCATCGCTGCGGGGACGGGCGGGTTGATGCTCCCCAACTCGACACCCGCGGAAAATCCGATCGGGTTTGTCGACGCCCTCTTCACTTCCACGAGTGCGGTCTGCGTGACCGGCCTGGTTGTGCGCGACACGGGGGCCGAGTTCAGCAGGCTCGGGCAGATTATTATTATGCTTCTTATTCAAGTCGGGGCGATGGGGGTGATAGTTTTCGGCGTCGTGCTGGCGCAGGTCGTGGGGTCGGGCTTCGGTCTGCGCGCGACGCAGACCATCGCCGAGGGGACCGAGCAGGGCTGGTCGGGGCAGTTGTCGCTCCGGCGGCTGGTGCTGTTCATTCTGGTGCTGACGCACGCGACGGAGGCGTTCGGGGCGTTGGTGTTGTATGTGGGTTGGCCGGAGTCATGGGCCGGGGCGCCGTGGGGCGAGGGGCCGGCGGCGTGGACGGACCGCGCGTTCCACGCGGTGTTCTTCTCGGTGTCCGGTTTCTGCAACGCCGGCTTCGTCACCACCGCGAACAGCATGCAGGGCCTGCGCGCCCACTGGACAACGCACGGGCTGCTCGCGGGCCTGATCGTTCTCGGGAGCATCGGCTTCCCCGTTCTTGATAATCTCAGGCGTGTCGCGTGGGCGCGGCTGCGCGGACGCGTGACGTACGACGGCGCGCTCGTCCGGCTTTCTCTCAACACCAAAATCATTCTCACCGCGACCGCCGCGGTGTATATCTTCGGCTACGCGATGATCGTACTCGGCGAACTCACGCAGACCGCCGAACCGCTGGGGCTGGTGCTCCTCGACGCGCACTTCATGACGATCAACCGCACGAGCGGGTTCGACTCGATCGCGCCCGGCGAGATGGGGCTGCTGTCACGGCTTGCGCTGATCTTTTTAATGTTCGTCGGCGGGTCGCCGGGGTCGGTCGCGGGCGGGATCAAGATGATGGTCTTCGCGGTGTTGGCGCTGGCGGTGTGGTCGACATTGCGCGGCAAGCCCCACGTCGAGGCGTTCGGCAGAACCATCCCCGATTCGGTTGTCCGCAAGAGCGCCACTCTCATCGTTATGTCCCTCGCGGTGGTGATGGCGACCACGGGCGTGCTCGTAGCGACCGAGTCGGGGCCTGAAGCGCAGACCCTCGGGCCGTACCTCTTCGAGGCTACCAGCGCCTTCGGCACGACCGGGCTCAGCCTCGGAATCACCACGACGCTCGCACCGCCGGGCAAGATCGCCATAACGACGGCTATGTTCGTCGGGCGTGTCGGGCCGCTCGCGGTCGTCGCGGCCCTGCTGGCGGTCGGGCGCGCCAAGCGGCCGAGTTATGAGTACCCCACCGAGGAGGTCGTGATCTACTGACCGCACGCCCGTTCGGGCGTGTCGCTAGGGTAAAGACGCATGGAAAGGTTCGCCATCATCGGGCTTGGTCGGTTCGGCTCTCGCCTGGCGCGGAACCTCTCCGCCAAGGGCGCGGAGGTCATCGCCATCGACAAGGACCGCCGGGTCGTCGAGGAACTCCGCGACCAGGTCACGCTCGCGGTCGCACTCGACGCCACCGACGAGCAGGCCCTCAAAATCCAAGGCGTCGACCAAGTCGATGTCGCTGTGGTCTGCATGGGGCATGACTTCGAAGCCAACGCCCTCTCGACGGTGCTCCTGAAAAACCTCCGCGTCGATCGCGTCGTCTCGCGCGCCGCCAACGACATGCAGGCGCGGATCCTCAGCCGGATCGGCGCGGACAGCATCGTCAGCCCCGAGGACGAGGCGTCGGACCGCTGGACGAACCGGCTGCTCCTGCCGTTCATCATCGACCGCGTCGAACTCGGCGAGGGGTACGGGATCGTGCAGATGCCTACGCCGGACACATGGCGCGGGAAGACACTGTCGGAACTGGATCTTCGTGCGAAGCACAACGTGACGATGGTGGCGATCAAGCGCCGCGCCCCGTCGGCTGGGCCGAGCGGCGCCGAGGAGGTCGAGGAGCGGGTGGTCGATCTGCCGCAACCGACGAGCCGGCTGACCGCGGACGACGTGCTGGTGATCGCGGGCTTCGACCGCGATCTGCGCAAACTCTCGGGCTGACAAACATCGCCCGTCTTGTGCCCGACAATGCGCGAGAGGAGATGCCGCGTTGGCTTGTGATAACCGACCGGCGGCTGGCGAGCGGGCGGGCGCGAGCGGCGCTCGCGGCGGCGCCCCGTGGCTCTCGCCGACGCCTGGGGTGAGGCTGGCATGCGGGGATTGGCTCGATGTTGCGCGCGCGATCGAACCGGGGTCTGTCGATCTTGTCTACGCCGACCCGCCGTTCAACACGGGCAAGGCCCGCATCGGCCGGGCGGGCGCCTACCGCGACGCCTGGCCGACGCATGAACTTTACATCGGCTGGTTGCGCGAGCGGCTCGCCGCGACCGCCCCGCTGCTCAAGCGGACCGGCTCGATCCTGCTGCACCTCGAGCCCGCGGTCTCGCACCGCGCCCGCGTTGTGCTCGACGAACTCCTCGGCGCCGACCGGTTCGTAAATAGTCTCGTCTGGGCGTACGGGCTGGGCGGGTCGTCCCCCCGCAGGTTCGCACGCAAGCACGACGACATCCTCTTCTACTGCGTCGATCCCGGGCAATATTATTTCGACCCGCCGATGGTCCCCGCGACCAGCCGGCGAATGGCGGGGGCGATGAAAAAAGCGACCGATGTGCTCGACATCCCCTCCATCAACAACATGGCGACCGAGCGCACCGGCTGGCCGACGCAGAAGCCGCTGGCGCTGCTGGACGTCCTCGTCCGCGCTTGCTGCCCGCCGGGCGGGACGGTCTTTGATCCGTGTTGCGGGTCGGGGACGACGCTGGTCGCGGCGCTCGGCGCGGGGCGGACCGCAATCGGCGCGGACGCCTCCCCCGCAGCGGTCGAACTTACATCTCAACGGCTTAGGGAGTGTCTCGGCCCGGCCGGGGTGTGATTTTTACGGGAATATGCCGCGGAGGGAGTAGACCTTCCCGATCTGGTCGAGAGCGGCGACGTACGCCGCGGTCCGCATGTCGCACTCGTAGCGATGCCGGGCGAGCATGGTCCGGCGCGCGGCGAGGACCATGTGCCGGTTGAGCGTCTGGTCGACGCGTTCGGCGTCCCACGAGACGGACTGCTTGTTCTGGACCCATTCGAGGTATGAGACGGTGACGCCGCCGGCGTTGCACAGGATCGCGGGGAGGACCTCGACACCGCGACGCAGCAGGAGCCGTTCGCCCATCGGGGTCGTCGGGGCGTTGGCGCCCTCGGCGACGACTTTGCAGTCGAGCCAGCCCGCCTGCTCCTCGCCGATCATCTGTTCGAGGGCAGCGGGGATGAAGACATCGACGGGGGTGCGGTAGAAGTCTTCCTCGGAGATCGCCTGGGCGCCGGCGTTTGACTCGCGTCCGGCCTGGGTCGAGGCGCGGGCGCCGAAGCCCGCGACCCCGCCGGTCTCGGCGCAGTGCTCTGCGAGTGCTACGGCGTCGATGCCGGCGTCGTTGCGGATAGCGCCGGTGTGGTCCATGACCGCCACGATCTTCGCGCCCTTCTCGGCGATGAGACGCCCGGCCCAGGATCCGACGTTCCCGTAGCCGAGGACGGAGACCCGCGCTCCCTCGATCGGGATGCCCAGTCCCGGAAGCATCTCGACGAGTATGTCTACGACGCCTTGGCCGGTGGCTTTTTCGCGTCCGACGGAGCCGCCCATTTCGAGGGGCTTGCCGGTGACGACGCGCATGGAGTCGTGACGGGCGACGGAGCCGGCGATATTCATGTAGGTGTCGGCGAACCACGCCATGGTCTGGGCGTTGGTGCCGACGTCGGGCGCGGGGATGTCGATGTCGGGTCCGATGACGCTCGAGATCGCGGCGATGAAGCGTCGGCTGACGCGCATGAGTTCGTCGTGGTCGAGGGCGCGGGGATCGACCTTGCACCCGCCCTTGGCGCCCCCGAACGGGACGCGGACGAGCGAGCACTTCATTGTCATGAGCGCCGCGAGCGCCTTGACGTCGTCGAGGTGCACGTCCGGGTGGAAGCGGATGCCGCCTTTGTAAGGCCCCAGCACGTTGTTGTGCTGGACGCGATAGCCTTTGAAAAGCTTGTAGGTGCCGTCGTCGAGCATGACGGGGAAGTGGACCATCAGCTCGTTCTTGGGCTGGGCGAGGATGAGGTGAAGCTGATCGGGCAGCTCGCAGA
>CAZTEE010000147.1:0-4736 GCA_964611775.1 uncultured Phycisphaeraceae bacterium
CAACTTTCCGCCGTTCTGCGTGGGCGAGGCCGGCCGAATCATGGGGCCGGGCCGGCGCGAGATCGGGCACGGCGCCCTCGCTGAACGCTCGCTGCTCGGCGTCCTCCCGAGCGCCGAGGAGTTCCCTTACACAGTCCGCCTCGTCAGCGACATCACCGAATCCAACGGCTCGTCGTCGATGGCGTCGGTGTGCGGCGGGTGCCTGGCGCTCATGGACGCCGGCGTCCCGATCCGCGCGACCGTCGCGGGCATCTCCGTCGGCCGCGTCACCGACGACAGCGGCAAACTGCTGCACGTCATCGACATCATCGGCGAGGAGGACTTCTTCGGCGATATGGACTTCAAAGTCTCAGGGTCGCGCGACGGGATCACCGGCGTGCAGCTCGACCTCAAAGCCCGCGGCTTGGGCATCGACGAGATCCGCACGATCTTCGAGATGGCGCGCCTGGCGAGGCTGAACATCATCGATCAGATGGAGGCGGTAATCGCCGAGCCGCGCGCGACGGTCAGCCCGTTCGCGCCGAGGCTCGAGACGCTGCGCATCGACCCCGAGAAGATCGGGAAACTCATCGGCCCGGGCGGCAAGACCATCCGCTCGATCCAGGAACGGTGGGGCGTCACCATCGACGTCGAGGACGACGGGTCGGTCACGATCGCCGGCCCGAACGGTCCTTCGATCGACGGCGCCCGCGCCGAGGTCGAGGCGCTCGGCGCCGAGGTCAAGGTCGGTGCTGTGTACACCGGCAAGGTCGTTTCGGTGAAGGACTTCGGCGCGTTCATCGAGATCGCCCCGGGGACCGACGGCATGTGCCACATCTCCGAACTCGCCGACGGGTACGTCAAAAACGTCACCGAGGTCGTGAAGATCGGCGACCAGATCACTGTGAAGGTGATCAGCGTCGACGATCAGGGCCGGATCAAACTCAGCCGCAAGATCATCCTCCGCGAACAAGCAGAACAGTCGGAGCATGCGTCGGCGGGTGGGTGATTCATCCCGCGCCGAGGTATCGAGAATAATCATTGACCCACGCGGGTCGTTCTGATAGCCTGACAGCGATCGGGGGTGCCTCGATCGCTGTTTTTTTCATCCTGATGCGGTTATTCTCGGACGGTCCGACACCTGGGCTAGGCGTCGATCCGAGACCGGCCGGGCGGCGCTAGCCGCGATCGCATCGGGGTTCGAAAGGCGGCGACGCAGCGGGGCCGCGCACTCGGCGGCGCCGGCGATGTTCAAGGCGGGGCGAATTATGACTAATGAGTCTGTGAAACGGATCGAAGGCGCCGACGGCGTCGTCAAGTGGTTCGATCCGCGCAAGGGCTACGGGTTCATCATCGGACCCGACGGGCAGGACATCTTCATCCACTTCTCGAAGATCGACGGCGACGGGTACCGCGTCCTCCGCGACGGTTCAAATGTCAACTACGACGCCGAGTACACCGACAAAGGTTGGCAGGCGTCGCGTGTCGAACGCCGGGATGACCCCGAGGTCACCGTTCGCCCCCGCGAAGCCTACTCCCGCAGCCCCCGGCGATGACGAGGTGGTGATCGCCGACGCCGCGGCGACCGTCGCCCGTACCATCTATCCTGACTGCCGATGGCGCTCTGGTTCACGCTCGGAGTATTGGCCGGTCTTATCGTGTCCGCGCTGATCGGAGTATTCGTGCTCCGGCGGTCCAACAAGCGGGCACGCCGGGCCGAACGCCGTCAGCAGGAAGCCGAGCGACTCGCATCCCTAGGCGCCATGACCGGCGGGCTGGCGCACGAAATCAAGAACCCGCTCTCGACCATCGGCCTCAACGCCCAACTCATCCGCGAAGCGATCGGCGAACTCCCGGTCGACGCCGCGGAGCGGGGTCGGCTGGAACGCAGGGTTGATGTGCTGCGACGCGAAGTGGAGCGACTCCGCGACATCCTCGAGGATTTCCTACGCCTCGCGGGCGCGTTGCACGTGGAGCCGGCGCCGGTGGATCTGAACTTGGTGGCGGAAGAGCTGGCCGACTTCTTCACGCCGCAAGCCGCGGCGGCGGGAGTCCGGCTGCGCGTCGAACCCGGTTCGACGCCGATCGTCGCCCTCGCGGACGCCAAGCATCTTAAACAGGCGGCCCTGAACCTGATGCTCAACGCGGTGCAGGTGATGTCCGCGACACCGTCCGCCGACGGCGCCCGGCGCGAACTAATCCTCCGCACCGAGCGCCGCAACGAATCGGGCGAGCCGGTCGCGCTGCTGCACGTCATAGACACCGGCCCGGGCGTCGCGCCGGATCGCCTGAAGGAAATATTCAACCCTTATGTTTCGATGCGCGCCGGCGGCGCGGGGCTTGGGCTCGCGATCACCAAGCGCATCATGGCCGAGCACAAAGGCCGGATCGACGCGCACTCCGACCCGGGCGTCGGGAGCGACTTCGCGCTGGTCTTCCCGGCGGCGCCGACGCCGTGACACGACGGATCTCGGGTCGGGGCCGCTAGTAGACCTTCTTCTCGGAGGCGAGAAGCGCTTTAATGTCGTCGTACCGGCTCTCGAATCGCGCACGCCAGAGCGGGTGCTCGAGTGCTTTCTCGATGGCGGCGTTCCCTTCCTCGGTAGCAAAGCCACGCTCCCGCAACATGAGCAAGATAACAAGTGAATATTCTCGGTGTGATCGGTATTTTATATGCCGGGTCGCGGCTTCACTGATGTCCGGGTGCATCTCGGTATACCCCGGGTGGCTGGCGATCGCCTTGGCAATCGCCCACAGCGATGAGGATCGCGCCCCGCCTCGGTCGGCGGATCCATTCAGATCATCATCGTTGCTCGTCACATCAATCGGCTGTTGCAGATAGTCCAGGAACGGTTGAATTTCTGAAGGGTCGCCTGTGAAGTTCCGTTTCGTCAGCCCCCATGAACGGGCCATCAGAAGCATCGCGTGCGGATCATCCACGGTTGCGAGCAAATGACCGCGCCATGGTTCCGGATGAACTGCGAGCACTTCTTCTAGACTTCCGAACACGTTCGGCTTCACGTTCCTTGTGGCGTTGAGAACGGCGAGATCATCTGGATCTGTCGGTATCTGAAATGTTGCCGGGGGACCAAAGAGATACTCGGCGACCACAGGCGACCAGCGACGCAGATGGGATAGCGCGCCGAACCGCACCGCCGCGAACACTATCCCGCCAATGAGTAGTAATGAGACAGCCGTGAATCGCATCGATCGTCGCGTCAATAATCTTCGGCGTCGAGATGTGTGTCGTTCAATCATGATTATGCGCTCTCAGGCAGTTTGATCGAGGACCGTGCCATTTATCGGCATCGGTCTTTGCACAGCCGCCGGGAGGGTTCACCGAACGGAATCCGATCTTCGCAGCAATCTGCGCAATCTCCAGCATTTCCAGGGCCGAGTGGTCCTAGGTGCGCAGCGTCGCACAGAACGCAGTCGGTGGACCCGCCGGCTTCGTTGCCGTTCTGGCAATCGAAGGGGCAGCCGCCCATGAACAGGCCGCCGCTGAGGAGCGCCAGTGTCGCGAGCGTTTTGACGGGATGATGAAAGCGATGGGTCATGACAGCCTCATGTTCCGGGGACGCGCGGTCCACAGCCCGAGGCCGGTCCTGCCGGAACCGGCCCACACGCGCCGGCCCACTTCATATTTTCGGTTATACGCGCCGCGCTGCCCGTGTCAATAGGAAACCCACAACTATTTCCAATTTTTGCAATATCCCCAAGTTGGGAGTGCGGGCCTTGTTGAATGCTCTTGATTGCTAGAAGGCGTGCCGTATCATCAAATCGACGATGAAACGCGGTGTCACACTCATCGAGTTGCTGGTTTCGGTCGGGATTATCTCGATCCTGCTCGGCATCATGGCGCCGGCGTTGAGGTCATCGGCGCAGCGGGCGCGGTCCGTGCTGTGCCTCGCGACGATACGTTCGCTCGGGCAGGCGACGCACATATATACGAACGACCACGGGCACTGGCCGTACGCCGCGGTGAAGCCGCAGCTGGACGACGCCCTCATGAATCCGCTCCGGCCCGATCCGATGCTTTATTGGTGGCAGGTGAACCATTGGATGCTTGCGATGCACGGGTATCTGGACGGAGAAGAATATCTGAACCCCGCGGCGCACGACCCGTGGAGCCCGGTTGTCGGTCGGATGACGGATCCGGAAGTTCGCGCGATGCTCCCCGAAGGGTCGGTGTTTCCGAGCAATTACAATCTTTCGACGGCATTATTCTCGGGGGCGGCGCTCTGGAGCCGGGAGAATCCTCTCGCTGACGAGTCGCAACTGACCCCGGTGCAGTCCGCCGCCGTGGCGCACCCTTCGCGGAAAGTGATGTACCACGAGGTCATGCCGCATCACCTCGGCTCCGCGGCGATCAGCGATCTCCATGCCGGGATCCTGAAGGCCTATGAACTAAATATTGTATTTGTTGACGGATCTGCGAAAACGATTCAGTCGTCCGATCGCCCGGCGAGCGTTCCGAATCTCCTGACCCGACCCGGAGAAGGATTCGCGGGGCCGCTAACCAACACCTGGGACGGCTTCCTGGGCTGGGATTTTTAGGTGCGTGCAAGGCGGATTCACGGCGCTTCGCGCAGTTCGGTGCGGACGCCGAGGAGTTCGGGGAAGAAGCGGTGGTCGAGGGCGTGGCGGAGGTACGCGGCGCCGGCGGTGCCGCCCGTGCCGCGCTTGAAACCGATGATCCGCTCGACCGTTTTCAGATGGCGGAACCTCCAGACCTGCATGCTCTCCTCGATGTCCAC
>CAZTEE010000148.1:0-4687 GCA_964611775.1 uncultured Phycisphaeraceae bacterium
CAGAAGTTTGATGAGCCTGCCGGTCCGCTTGTAGAACGCCGCGCACTCGCGTTCCGCGTCGGCGGTGTACCCGAACGCGACGAAGAAACCGCATCGGCGGTCCTCGCGCTCCATCACCGCCTCGAAAGCGTCGATGTCCGGCCGGCCGACCTTGTCCACCTGCTTGACCTGGATCGGGAACCAGTCGTCGGCGAACATGTCCGCGCCCGTCTCGCCGTGCTTGGTCTTGCGGCTGCCGACGCCCGACGGCTTCGTCCCCACCGGGTACAGCCGGCCGTCGATCCCCATGTCCCCGACCTGCGTCTTGTTCGGCACGCCGCCCAGCGCGATTACGGCCCAGTTCTCGAACTCGAAGTGCGGCAGCGTTCTTAGTTTCTTGATCGTCCACGGCAGGTCGCGCACCACGAACCCGCGCCCGACACGCCAGAGCTTCTCATTCTCCGGCAGGTTGCACACCGTCCGCAGACGCTTGGCCATGACATTGCAAGCGGTGGGGGAGATGTCGATCCCGATCCACTGCCGGCCGAGATTCTGCGCCGCGACGAGCGCCGTCCCGCAGCCGCAGAACGCGTCGAGAACTATGTCGTTCGGGTTGCTGCTGGCGTTGATGATGCGTTCGAGAAGCGCGAGCGGTTTTTGAGTGGGATAGCCGAGACGTTCGGCTGCGTTCGCGTAAATCGGGGGGATATCCGTCCATACATCCGGCAACGCCACGTCTTCCAGTTCATCCGCGAACCACTTCAGACGAGGCACACCCTCGCCGCCCCGGGGCCAATAGATCAGGCCCGCGGAATCGAGGGAATCCAGTCGCTCCTGCACCGAGTCCCCGGCAAGTTTATATCTATCAAAAACTTTTCCGGGCATCGCCCAGTGGCGCCCGACGCGCGTAGGGTTCACCCCTCGCCAGGGCTGGCCGCTCTCGCCGTTTCTCACGCCCGAACCGGTCAATGTGATCGGTTGAAACCGCCGACCGGTGAGTTCGTCCACATTCTAGAAGTGTTTGGCGACATACCCGGGATCATGGGGAGACACAGGCGCATTCCAGATGTGTCCTTTGCCGCCGTGGTAGAAAAACAGCGTGTCGTGCACGGGGGCGAACCTGTCAGCCGAACCATGAGCATGAGTGCGCTTCCAGACGATTTCATTGAGAAAGTTATTCTCGCCGAATAACTGATCGAGCATCACTTTTATGTAATGCCCGGCGTGCCAGTCGCAGTGGTAGTAGAACGACCCCATTATCTTCAGCACGCGCGAGAGTTCCACGCATCGCGAGCGCATATAATCTATGTACGCGCGGGTGCTCGCGTGGCGGTCCTCGAAGGCGCGCTTCTCCTTCGTCTCGCCCCAGAAGACCTCGTAGTTCCGGTTAGAGTTGAACGGCGGATCTATGTAGATCAGATCGACGCAGGCGTCGGGCATGTCGCGGAGTTTTTCCAGGCAATCGCCGCAATACACCACGCGCGTGTCGAGCAGCGACGACGGCCGACCCGCCGGAGCCGCGACCGGTCCGGCGGCGCTCTTCGTTCCGCCTTTCATCGTTGACGGCTTCTTCATCGCCATGCGTCACAATGTAGGCGATTCACGCCGAGAAGGCTGATGGACAACGCTGCACAGAGCGGACGAGCGGCGCTCGGCTGGGAGATCCGTGCCGCCGGTGTTGTGTGATATTCGCGCGGCGAGCCGTAGCCCAGGGCTGAAATCTCTGGGCTGATCGGCCTCCTGCGCCCCATACCGCTCAGCCGCGCGAGTAATACCCCGGCATCGGTTCGCCGAGTTTTTTCCAGTGGGCGATCACGGCGTCGGCTTTGCCCGCGCTGTTGAGCATGTGGAGTTTCCGCTTGACCATCTCGCGGATGGCGTCGCGGGCCGGGCCGAGGTATTTCCGCGGGTCGAACTCGGCGGGCTTGGTTGCGAAGACCTCGCGGATCTTCGCAGTCATCGCCAGCCGGAGGTCAGTGTCGATGTTGACCTTGCACACGCCGTACTTCCGCACGGCGTTCGCGATCTGTTCCTCGGGGACACCCATCGCGTTGGGCATGTCCCCGCCGTATTTGTTAACAAGATCGATGAACTCCCTCGGCACGCTCGACGACCCGTGCATCACGAGCGGGACGCCCGGGCAGGTCTTCATGATCGCCTCGATGCGGTCGAACGCGAGTTTCGCCTCGTGCTTGAACTTGAACGCGCCGTGGCTCGTCCCGATCGCCACCGCGAGTGAATCCAGCCCGGTGCGCTGGACGAAGTCCTTTGCCTCATCGGGGTCCGTAAGGAACTGCTCGATATTTTTCTCGTACTCTTCCGCGTCGAGTCCGATGACGTCCTCCTCGATCCCGCCGAGCATCCCGAGTTCGGCCTCGACGACAACGCCGGCGGCGTGGGACACGTCAACGCACTCCTTCGTAAGCCGGACGTTATCCTCGTACGGGTGGTGCGAGCCGTCGATCATCACGGAGGTATATCCGTCGGCGATGCATTTCTTAATTAGATCAACGGTGTCGCCGTGGTCGCAGTGTATGGCGATGGGGATCCCCGGGTATTCCTCCACGCATGCGTCGATGATGTGCTTGAGGAAGCGGATGTTGGCATACTCACGGGCGCCCTTGGATATCTGGAGGATGCACGGGCTGGCCTCGGCGGCGCAGGCCTCGATGATCGCCTGGGTAATCTCCATGTTGTTGACGTTGAACGCTCCGACCCCGAACCCGCCGTCGTAGGCGATGTCGAACATCGGCTTGGTGGTCATCAGCATGGCGTGCTCCTTAGAATGCGGTCGGCGTCGGTCGGGGCCGGCGCCGACCCGTCACTCCATCATATCATCCGCGTCATGCCCGCCGGCGCAGCGTCATCCCGCCGACAATCCGCGAGGTTCGCGTCGTCGCTGGCGTTCGCCGGTCTGGTCGCCACATGTGCGCCGCGCACGCCGACGATGTTCGCTCGCCACGACGATGCCGTCGCCGGCGCCGGGCCGGTCTGTTCCTGTGAACTCCGCTCGTGGGTCGTCGCCGGTCGCGGCAGGCACATGCTGCTGGATATCGAATGTCCGCCTCCGTTCGAGCACCTGACCGGCGTGGTCGAGTTCGCCAACACCGCCTTCCGGGAAGACTTCGAATGGACACTCGACCCGCGCGGCACGCCACGGATCGCACGCATGACGCCCGGTGTCAGAGTCCGCCCGATCTTTCCCGGGACGCCCGAACGGGTCGAATCGACGTTCGATATTTCCGTCGAAACCGCCGCGTGTCTCCAGCGGGACCGTGTCTTCGAACTCGCGTACTTCCTCCTCGGCCCGAACAGCAACAGCGCCATCCGGGCCGCCTGCGAGAATTGCGGCGTGAACATCCCGGTGCACGTCCTTCTCAGCGGAGGCCCGCTGGGCGAGTTCCCCGGCGTCGAGCTCACGCCCGGCTCGGAAATCCCCGCGGATCAGTGGCCGAGCGCGGGGTGGAAGCACCATGCGCCGTAGTTGTGGAAAACAAGTTGAAAACTTCGCCGGATGCGGTGTCGCACCCGGCATAGTGATAATATGCATCCAGATCTGATCCCCAGGGGACGGAGCCCCGCCTTGCGAGGTGCGCGATGCTCCGACACCGCGGGTTCACGCTGATTGAACTGCTGATAATTCTTGCGTTGTCTTCGTTTCTATTGTCAATCTTATTTCCCGCGCTCGCGGCGGTGCGCCGCGAGGCCCGCCGGCTCGAGTGCCTGGCGACGCAGAGTCGGCTGCACAACGCTGCGATCGCATACGCGCTCAACGACAACGATTGGCTTCCGGGTCTGAACCGCACCGGGCTTCCGTTGCTAAAGTCGATCGCCGCGACACAGGCGATCGAAGGCGACACAACGCCGGGCACGCCGACTTCGACGTTCGACTGGATCAGCCCCGCGATCGGTGAAGGCGTCGGCCTGTCGCCCAGCCGTGCGCGACGCACGAAGCAGATCTTCGAAGACCACGGCTGCTCCGAAACCCGGCGCCACAACGATAAAACATGGGGCTTCTCGAACGATCTCGCGTCCGACTTCCTGCCTCTTATTCAGGAAGAGGGGATCCGGCAGATAAGTTATCTCGCGCCGGCGCCTTTTCATTATGCCGGGCAGGCGTGGAAACGCAGCGAGTATGTTCGGTTCCCGTTCCGCGGGCCGGCGATCCCGCCGCCGCGATACCTGCCCCGGCTCGAACAAACCGGGAGTCAGCCCGCGACAAAGGTATTCGTGGCGGACGGCTCCAGGTATCTGACAGCGGGGAACGTGCTCGATTTCGACGTGCACCCGGCGCCGGAGTATTACGGCTCGTTCACGAGTTCGACTCCGATATACCTAGCTTCGACCGCGTACGGCCTGGGGCAAGGGGTCACCGGTTTCGATGTCGGCGGGACGGATCGCAAAGTGCACAACGAACGCCGGCGTCTGTCGTACCGTCACAGCGGGAAACTCAATATAATATATTTCGACGGCCACGGCGGGTCGATGACGTGGGAAGATTCACGCTCCAACGCCGCGGCGTGGTATCCGTCGGGGAGCACTTTCACGGGAGTGGCCGCGACGGAGGAATCTCTGGCGAAGCACACTAAGCACTCGATACTGCGGTGATGCAGGCAGGTTCATTCATTGCCCTCTGCCGTGGGGCGGGCGTCCGTGCCCGCCTGGTTGCGGGTGGGTACGGATGCTTTTCATGGGCAGGACGGAACGC
>CAZTEE010000149.1:0-4684 GCA_964611775.1 uncultured Phycisphaeraceae bacterium
CGTTCCCACACGTCGGCCCGGGGGATTCATGCCGCTCCGCTTCAAAGACCGCATACTGCGCCGCCTCGCCGACGCCGACGCCGCCAGCACACCCATCGACTCCCTCGCCGAGGATCTCGGCGTCGCGCCCGAGGACGCCGACGCCTTCCGCCTCGCGGTCCGCCAACTCGAAGCCGCCGGCCAGGTCGTCGTCCACGCCGGCGACGCCGTCGCACTCCCCCCGCTGGGCGACGAGGTCGTAGGCACATTCAAAAAGAACCCGCGCGGGTTCGGCTTCGTAATCCCAACCGACCGCCGGGCCCACGGCGACCTCTTCATCCCCCCCGGGGCAACCGGCGACGCGCTCACCGGCGACACCGTCCGCGCAACCGTCCAGAAACGCCGCGGCCGCGCCGGAGAAACCGAATACGTCGGCTCCATCGCCGAGGTCGTCACTCGCAAACGGGCCGCGTTCACCGGCGAACTCCGCAACCAGGGCGGGCGCTGGCTCGTCTTCCCCGACGGCGAAGCCCTCACCGAACCCGTCGTCGTCGGCGACCCCGGCGCCAAGAACGCCGCCGCCGGCGACAAGGTAGTATTCGAACTTCTTCACTTCCCCGAAGATAATATGCTCGGAGAGGGCGTGATCACCCGCGTCCTCGGCGCCGCGGGGCGGCCCGACGTCGAGACCGCCGCCACCATCGCCGCCTACAACCTCCCCGGCGAGTTCCCCGACTCATGCCTCGACCAGGCCCGTGAAGTCTCCGCCGCGTTCGAGGAAGAAGTCGACCGCGCCCGCCACAACGGCGCGTTCGAGAACCGCGATGATCTCCGCGACACCTTCATCATCACCATCGACCCGCCCGACGCGCGCGACTTCGACGACGCCCTCTCGCTCGAAATCCTGCCCGGCGGCGGCGGCGGCGCCCGCTACAAACTCGGCGTCCACATCGCCGACGTCAGCCACTTCGTCACGCCCGGCTCGCCGCTGGATCTCGAAGCGCAGCAGCGCGGCAACTCCTGCTACCTGCCCCGCCTCGTCATACCCATGCTCCCCGAACTCCTTTCCAACGGCGTGTGCAGCCTCCAGGAAGCCGTCCCCCGCTTCTGCAAGAGCGCCTTCATCGCCTACGACGAACGCGGGAACGTCACCGGCCGCGGCTTCTCCTCGACCGTCATCCACTCCGCCAAGCGCCTTACATACCTCGAAGCGCAGGCCCTGATCGACGGCGACGCCGAAGAAGCAAGGAAACACGCCAAAACCGAGACGAACTACTCGAAAATACTCCTCGACACGCTACAGGCATTCAACCGCCTGTCCAAAGCAATCTACACCCGTCGGAGGTCCCGCGGCATGATCCACCTCGACCTCCCCGAGGTCGAACTTATATTCGATGACAACGGCCGCGTCGCCGACGCCCAGCCCGAGGACAACGCCTGGACGCACCGCCTGATCGAGATGTTCATGGTCGAGGCGAACGAGACCGTCGCCCAACTCTTCGAACGTCTCCGCGTCCCGCTCCTGCGCCGGACGCACCCGGACCCGGAATCGACCAGTTTCGAGAGCCTCCGCAAGTTCTTAAAACCGATCGGTTTTAATATCCCGAAAGAGCCGGACCGCTTCGATCTGCAGAAACTCCTCGACGCGACCGAGGGCAAGCCCGCGGCGCCAGCGGTCCACTTCGCCGTCCTCCGCTCGCTCACCAAAGCAAAGTACTCGCCAGCCCTCATCGGCCACTTCGCCCTCGCCAGCGACGCCTACGGCCACTTCACCAGCCCCATCCGCCGCTACCCGGACCTCACCGTCCACCGCGCGCTCTCGGCGTACCTCGCCCGCACGGACAACGGCTCCGACCCGCCGCGCGACGAAAACGCATTCAAAAACCTCGGCAAACAACTCGCGCGCGATCCCCTCTGCCCCGACGAGGACGCGCTCATGAAGATCGGCGGGGACTGCAACCGCTCGGAGGAAAACGCCTCAGACGCCGAGCGCGACCTCCGCGACTTCCTCGTCATGCAACTCCTCTCCGAAAAAATCGGCGAGGTCTTCCCCGGCGTCGTCACCGGCGTCATCCCGAAGGGCGTATTTGTAAGAATCGAGAAGTATCTCGTCGAAGGACTCGTCAAAGCCGAGGACCTGCCGGTCCCCGGCAAAAAAGGCGCGGGCCGCTGGGAGATCGACCAGAAGACCGGCGCACTCGTCGAACAGGCCAGCGGCCGCTCGTACCGACTGGGCGATCGCGTGCAGGTCGCCGTCTCGAGCGTCAATCTCGCGGCGCGACAGATGGAACTGCTCATCCCCGACGAGGAAGCCATGAAACGCGCCGGCGTCGGCAAAGCCCTGACCCTCGGCTCAACCGGCGGCGGCCTCGGCCCCGCAGAGGGCGCGGGCTTCAAATCCAAGACCGGCGTCGAGCGACGCAGCCAGAAGTCCCGCTCACGCGACAAACGCAAAGCCGACCACCGCGCCGATAAAAAAGGCAAAGGCAAACGGCAGTAATCCACGCGCCGAAGCCGCATCAACAACTTGTCAGTTCCGCGCGCCGGGCGTGAAGATGCGCGCCTGCATCGACGCCGCCATCCGTCGCGCCGCGAGCACGAACGCGTCGCGCGCTGGCGCCGGGATCTCGATCGGAACCGTCGATTCCCACAGTTTCAACCAGCGCTCGAAGTGCGCAGGCGTCAGATCCTCAAGCCGCAGGTGCGCCTCGATCGGGCGGCCCGAATAACGCCCGCTGTGCAGGATCACCGTGGACCAGAAATCCACCATCTTCGGCAGGTGCAGCGACCAGTCGCCGACCTCCCGCGCGAAGATCGGCCCGAGCAGATCATCCTCGCGCACACGCGCATAGAACGACCCCACAAGCCGACGGATGTCCTCGTCGCACACGCGATCAGCCGCCGACCCCGCGGCGTGCGATTCCGTCAACGGCAGGCGACGCGAGGAATCCGGCGCGGGCTCTCTGTCAAACATCTGGCCTCCGTTTCGCGGCATCACGATAGATCTTTCAATCGCGGCCGCGGCGATGGCTGATCCTACGCGCGCCGTCGCGGCGGGGGCATGCAGCGGCGCGATTCCCGGCGCGCCGCCGCATGCCTTATCCGCCGACGTTCCGTGAACGGGTCAGGCTATGAGCGCGGAAAGGTCGGCGCCGTGGTTGATGTGGTACGCGTGCCCGTCGATCACCAGCGCGGGCACAGACTTGACGCCGGCGCGTTCGGCCTCGGCGAGGCGCGACGAGTGCTCGCCGAGATGCACGATCTCGACATCGAACTTCGCGCGGTCCAGGCCGTCGGCGACGGTGCGTTCGGCTGCGACGCACACCGGGCAGCCGGCGTGATAAAAAGTTGCTTTCGTGCTCATGGGTTTGCTCCTTTGTTGAAAGCAGGTTCAGCCGGGCGGGATTTTTTCGGGCCCCGCCCATCGCCCGGTGAGAGTTCGCGCCGGCGCGGCGCCGACACGTGCGCCTGCCAGATGCGCGAGGCCGATGTGTCCGCCGCGGGCGCCATATCCCGGCACTCGACGCGCAGATCCGCGTCCGCCATCGGCGCATCAATGAACGCGCAGTGGTGCGGCTTGGCTGATCCCGCGTGCGCCAGCGGACGAAAATGCGCACAAGAAACGCACATCCGCGCGACGGGCACAGCGCCTTGTTCCTGCAGATTCCGGATCAGCCCGATCAGCCCGCGCAGCAGCGATTCCTGCTCGCTTTGCGGGAGAGTTCGAAGCGCTTGCAGGAGCATCGGCGAAGCGTCCGGCTCCGCCGCCGACGCCGCGGCCCTGCCGCGCCGGGTCAAGCGCAGCGTTACGGCGCGGCCGTCCTGAGCGGATCTTGATTTTACGAGCAGTTCCTTTTCGACTAGCGCCGCGACGGCCTCGCTCGCCGCGGCCTTGGTCAGCGCCATCCGCTCAGCAACGCCGTTGATCCCGATCGGCCCCGGCTCCGCGGCGATGACGGCGAGTATCTGCGCCTGTGTCGGCGTAAGCCCGCGCGCCCCCGCGGCACGCCAAGCCTCGTGGCGCTGCACCAGCGAAGCCTTGCTCATCCCCTGAAGGATCCGCTCGGCCAGCGTCAGAGATAATCGCGTGTCGGCGTGCACGCCCAAATAGTATGGACTCCGAACCAATGAGTCAAGCCCGTTCCCGCCCGCCCGCGGGGCAGCCCCGCCGTAACATCGCGCCATGGCGGACCCGCATAAATCACGACCCGTCGGCGCCGGGCTTCGCACGCGCCTGGACCGTTTCGACCTCGCCGTCGCGCAGCGGATGCACCGGTTCGGCCATCCGCTGCACCGCGTGCTCCTCGGCGCCTTGTTCCTGTGGTTCGGCTCGCTCAAGATCCTCGGGCACACCTCGGCGACGGGCGTCATCGCCCACACCGTCTACATAGGTTCGCCCGAGATAACCGTCCCGCTGCTCGGGCTTTGGGAGGCGTCGATCGGCGTGTGCCTGATCGCCCCCTCGTTCGTGCGTGTGGCGCTGCTGCTGATCGCGGTCCGCCTGCCCGGGACGCTGCTGGCGCTCGTCGTCAAGAGCGACGTGTGCTGGACCTCGACGCCGCTGGTCCCGACGATCGAAGGGCAGTACCTTATCAAGGATTTCACGCTCTTCGCCGCGGCGATGGTCATCGGCGGGACCGTGCGCCGCGACACCCACGCCTGAACCAGCGATGCCCGGTTCCACCCGCCGTGACCCCGCCGCCGG
>CAZTEE010000150.1:0-4646 GCA_964611775.1 uncultured Phycisphaeraceae bacterium
ACGCCGGTTGACAGGCACCAGCGCAGGCCCGCGGCGTCGAGTTCGATGGGCAGGCGGTAGGCCTCGTCGATGGGCGAGTCGCGGCGGCTGGGCAGGCGGTGTGTCCCGGTGAGGATTACGGGGATGTCGTTGGACTTAAGAAGATCGGCGGCGAGGAGGGCGTCGGCGCCCCCGACGATGATCGGCTTGAGGTTCTCGTCCAAGGCCCACGTCACCGCGGAGACGATCTGCTCGTACTCCTGCGCGAAGATGAATGTCGGGGTTCGGCCTTGCATCGCGGGGCGCATGGCCTCGAAGCCGAGATCGGTGGGCAGGGCGGGGTCGGCGTCGCGCGCGGCGAAGTAGGCGCGGGCGGCGCGGAAGTGACCGGCGATCGTGTCGAGTTGCTCCGCTGCGCGCTTGCGCTGCTCCTCGGCGGACTGCTGGATGAAGGGCGAGTTGATGGGGCGGACGCGGGGCCAGTTGATGATGAGGCCGGCGTCGTCGGTGATTGTCATGTCTTCCCAGGTCCAGCCGTCCATATTCATGACGCTCGCGCGTCCCGGGACCACCCCGCCGGACGGGAAGACGCCGGCGGTGAGGACGCCGCCCGTGCGGGCGACGGGTATGAGTGTGGAGTCGGGGTTGACGGCGACTGCGCCGCGGACCTCGGGCTTGATCGCGCCGACTTCGGACGTGTCTACCGTTGCGCGGACGGCGTTGACTTCGACGAGTCCGAGCGAAGTGACGGGGCTTATAAAGCCCGGGAAGACGTGCTTTCCGGCGGCGTCGATGCGTTCGGCGTCGCCGCGGACGCGGGCGCGTTCGCCGGCGCGGAGGACCTGCGTGATGACGCCCGAGTCGAAGACTACGGTCCCGCCTTCGATCACGCCGTCGGACACGGTGTGGATGGTGGCGTTCTCGATGACGATCGGGCGTGACTGCGGCGGGGCCTTGTGGACGAGGTCCTGAGCGCCGGCGCCGGCGGCGAGCGTGAGGCTCGCGGCGGCGGCGATGAGTGTGTTGATGGAAGTGTTTTTCATGTTTATTTCACCTGATGCAAGGTGTTAGGTTTGTGATGCTGGTGAGTCAGTTGTTGTGGCCGACGCCGCACTCGCCGCAACGGTGCGCGGAGAGATCTCCGCCGTGACGGAGGAGTTCGTAGGCGCGTTCGAGTTCTAGTTCGTGCTCCGCAGCGTGAGCGTGGTCGGGGCGGTCGGCGTCGGCGACGGTGGCGGCCTGGGCGCCGGCGGGCTTGTCGGCGGGCGCGCCGGTCGAGCCTTTCTTCGCGAGGATCTTCTGGATGATCCGCTGCTTCTCGGCCCGGTCGCGGTCGCGCAGGGCGGCGTCGCGCTCGATCGAGAAGAGTTCACGCCCGTCGACAAAGGTCCGCTCGGCGCGGCTGAAGTACGAGAGTGGGTCGCCGGACCAGATCACGAAGTCCGCGTCCTTGCCCGCTTCGAGCGAGCCGACAAGGTCTTCTATGCCGAGTTGCAGGGCGGCGTTGTAGGTGACGAACTTGAGAGCCTCGGCGGGATCGACCTTGCCGTACTTGACGGCTTTGCCGGCTTCGGTGTTCATCCGGCGGGCGAGTTCGTTGGAGTCGGAGTTGAAGGTGACATTGACGCCGACCTCGTGCATGATCGCGCCGTTGTCGGGGATTGCGTCGATGACCTCGAACTTATAAGCCCACCAGTCGCTGAAGGTGGACGCGCCGATGGCGGATTCTTTGATGGCCTCGGCGACTTTGTAGCCTTCGAGGACGTGCTGGAAGGTGCCGATCTTGAAGCCGAAGTCCCGCGCGACGCGGGCGAGCATGAGGATCTCGTCCTGGCGATACGAGTGGCAGTGGACGAGGCGCTCGCCGTCGAGGATCTCGACGAGGGCGTCGAGTTGGTAATCGCGGCGCGGGGGCGCGGCGTTTGCTTTTTCGGTCGAGGAGAGACGGCTGTAGCGCTGGTGCTCGGCGGCGTACTCGCGGGCGGCGATGAAGCGGTCGCGGATGATGGTCTCGACGCCCATGCGGGTCTGCGGGTAGCGGGTGGTGAAGCGCTCGCCCCAGTTGGACTGCTTGACGTTCTCGCCGAGGGCGAACTTGATGCCCGACGGCGCGCCGTCGAGGAGCAGTTCGTCGGCGGTGGTCGCGCCCCAACGGAGTTTTACGACGCTGTTCTGACCGCCGATGGGGTTGGCCGAGCCGTGGAGCTGGTTGGCCATGGTCAGCCCGCCGGCGAGTTCGCGCCAGAGGTCGATGTCGTCGGGGTCGATGACGTCTGCGATGCGTACTTCGCTGGTGACGGCGTGGGTGCCCTCGTTTACGCCGCCGGTGATGGCGGTGTGGCTGTGGGCGTCGATGAGGCCGGGGGGGACGTGCTTGCCGTTGGCGTCGATGACGCGCATGCCGATGACGTTCTGGTAGGGGCGGTCGGTGACTTCGATGATTTTGCCGTTCGAGACGACGAGCGTGCCGTTCTCGATTATTCCGCGCGGGCCGGCGGTCCAGATGGTGGCGTTGGTGACGATGACGTCTTCCTGCGCGGGGAGTTCGAGGAAGCCGTAGGCGCCGAAGGGGAGGGGTAGGGCTTCGGGGAGGTCGGGTGCGGGTTCGTCGTCTGATTTTTTCTTATCTGCGGACGCGTCGTCGGCGCCGGCGCTCGTGAGGTCGGCGCGCCAGGTGAAAACGCCGCCGTCGGGGTCTTTCCACACGCCGGTGACGGAGCCGTTGCGGAACACGCCGCTGACGGCGTAGACGCCGGCGCTGCCGAAGTCTTCGCCGTCGAGGAGGAAGGAGAAGCGGTTGTGATTGAGTTCGACCTTGCGGGCCTTGACGTTCTTGTGCTCGTCGAAGTCGAAAGTGAGTTTATTTTTATCTTTGATAGTGAGTGTTGAGGTGTGGGTCTCGGCGTCGGCGGTGAAGACGGCGGCGTAGGCGCCCGAGGGGTCGAAGGCGGGCGCGGCTTCGATCTCGTGACGCTCCCCGGCGACCCAGACATCGCGGACCTTGCCCGGCGTGTCGAAGATCGAGCCGTCGGTAACGACGAAGTTGGCGAGATAGCCCGGAGCCACGCGGCCGAGACGGTCGCCCACGCCGAGGAGGTCGGCGGGGTTGGTGGTGAGCATGGCGAGCGCGTCTGATTCGGACAGCCCGTGACGGATCGCCGAGCGGAGGTTGTCGAAGAACTTCTGCCCGCGCGGGAGTTTGTCGGTCGTCAGAGAAACAGCGACGCCCGCGGCGGCGAGCCGGCGGGGGTTCGTCGGCGCCTGCTCCCAGGTCATGAGGTCGCGGAGGGTGACGTCGTTCTGGTCGGCGATCGTGTCAACCGTCGGCGCCTTGGGGAACGCCAGCGGGAGGACGATCGGCAGGCCTGTCGCGGTGATATCGGCGAGCCGGCGGAACTCGGTCCCGGAGCCGAGCAGGGCTGCGGATCGGCCGAACTCCGCGGCGAGTTTGGCGGCGCGGGGCGCGTCCTGCTCGTTCTGGGTGTTGAAGAGGAACATGCCGCCGGCGTGGCGCGGGCCGATCGCGTCGAGGGCGTCCATCGGCTTGGGCGGCTCGGTCGACGAGGGGTTCCGGCTGTAGGCGGCGAGGGTCTCGGCGCGCCAGTCGGCGTCGGAGAAGGTCTGGCGTACGAGAGCGATCGCGCCCATCTTCGAGCCGGGGTAAGCGGCGGGCCGGCCGAACCCGCCGGTCTCGAACGCGATCGAGTGGTACGCGCCGTCACGGACGACGGTGAGCATGTCGGCGGAACCGGCGGCGCCGGGGTCTTCGAGCAGGACGACCGCAGAGGAGCCGCGGAGCACGCCGTCTTTCGGGGCGATCGCGGCGGCGGCGAAGCCGATCTTGCGGAGGGACTCGATCTCGCTCTTGCCTGGTCCCGACCCGGTGAGGGCCGAGCGTTGCGGTGTGACCTTGGCGTTCCAGTGGTTGCCGGGGGCGTTTTCATCCGGCGCGGGCGCGGAGACGGGCAGGTGCGGCTCGATGAAGCCGGGGTATATGGTCAACCCGGTGTAGTCCCAGACGCGGGCGCCTGCGGGCGCGCGGCCGCCGGGGCGTACTGAGACGATGACGCCGTCGCGCACGACGACGGTCGCGTTGTCGATGCGCTCGCCGGGGGCGGGGACGACGGTCGCGCCGACGAGCGCGTGCCAGCGTGGCACATTCTCGCGGATGCCGGCGGCGGGTGCGGGCTGGCCGACCGTCGCGGGTGGGAAAGAGGAGAGGACGAGCGCCCCGGCGGCGAGGGCGCCGAGCGCCGATCCCGTCGCCACGCGAAGTGAAGGGTGTTTCATAGGGCGGAGCCTACCGGAAAGGGGGCGACCGCCGCGTGAGCCGACCTCCGCGCGCGGGACAACCCCAGCCGCGGGTCGATACCGGACCCGGCGGGGGGAGGTTGCTCGATCGCCGCGGCGCAGAGAGTTTTATGACATCGAAATCAGCGGCGGACGTGCCACCGAGTTCGGGCCGCAGAACTCGGTGCTCCGTTACTTATGCGTGGTTCGTTACGGCGCCCGCCGCGCGGAGCACCGCCTTCGGCCCCGAGCCGCCGAAGCCGGTGGCACGGCGATCGCAGAACGCGAACGCAAAGCAATCTAAGAAATCGTGATCTATGTAATAAAGCCGACGGCGTCGGGCGGTTTTGCCCGGAAGCCGACGGCGTTTCTCTTTC
>CAZTEE010000151.1:0-4636 GCA_964611775.1 uncultured Phycisphaeraceae bacterium
TTGTTCGAGCGTGTGGGTCGAGAATGCTTCGAAAGATTCGAACGCCTCGTCGGATTCGCCCAGGAGCGCCTGCGCCTGCGCCATCCCGAGGAGGGCGGGCGCCCAGGCGTCGGAGGAGCGGTGGTTCGCGATGACCTGTGCGTAGTGATCGCGAGCGCGGGTGAGATCGCCGCGGGTCTGCGCGACGCGCCCGCCGATGAGGAGCGTCTCGCCGAGGAGCGAGTCGGCCGGGGCGATCCTGGCGGCGGCGCGGCTGAGATTGTCCTCCGCGGCTTCGAGCCGCCCGATCCGCTCGTAAGCGTCCCCGAGGATCGTATAAAGCCGGGCCAGGTCGCGGTCGCGCAGGTCGCGGTGGCGGTTCAGCGCGAGGAGCAGGTGGTCGATCGCGGCCTCGGTGTACCCGGAAGCCAGGCGTAACTTTGCTTGTGTTACGAGTGTCCAGATGCGTTCGTCGTCGCTGAGTCCCGGCTCGGCGCCGAACTCCGTGAGCAGTTCGATCGCGCGATCCTTCGGTCCGGGCGAGGTCAGCCCGCGCTCGATCACACGGCGGATCACGCCGCGACGGACCGCGCCCGCAGACGCCGGCAGCCCGCGCACACGCGCGAGCGCTTCGTCCTCGCGATTGAGGATTACAAGTGCTTCGGCGAGCCGACCGGCCCGTTCCGGTTCTAGCGTCGCCAGCAGACGTTCCGCGTGCGCATACTCATCCACGACGCGCTGCGCGTTCTCGACGCGAGGCGGGTTCGTCGCGGCGTCGGCGAGGAACAGCGCGTCCGCGCGGAGCATGTGCGCCCGCGCCCGCAGCATCGGGTCGCTCACGCCCGAGGTGTCCATCGCGGGGAGGATTTCGATATTTATAAGATCGAGCGCTTCCTGATGCCGGTCGTGGACGACCAGGGCCGCGGCGTCGTCGAGCGCGCCCGCGAAATCATGGACGGGCTTGGCGCGGACAGCCGAGATCAGCCCCGCGACGAGCAGCAGCGACCCGATCACGAGTGTCGGCGCCTGCCAGAGATCGCGCCAGCCGCGATCGACCGGCGCGGTAGGCCCGGGGGCGGCGTCATGTTTTTGCGCGTAGTCGGGCATGCGCACACAGCGACCCCGCCCGGCGGCGGAGTCGATCCACAACGATTTCACGCCGGGCACGACCCGACGCGACAGGCTGTTATCGGGCACGGGGGCGCGATCCCTGCACTCTCCGGGCCGATCCCGCGCAAGGATTGCCGCCGACCGGTGACTGAATGACCGGGACTCATCAATCTCGGCGGTCGATCGTGCTAAGCGCGTTTGTCGGGGTTCTCGCCGGGCGGTGCGCTCTCGTCGGCGTCGCGCTCGGGAGAGACAACCATCGTCCCGCCGAGCAGGTCGCCGGGGTGTCGGCGGTTGGGGTCGATGATGACCAGCGCGACCAGCGGCGGGACCAGCGTCTTGACCAGGTTACGCACCGCGGACTGCCAGAATCTGACCTTCTCGCCGCGCGTCGAAGCGACCCGGCAGCCCGCAACGGCCTTGCCGATCGTTCGGCCCCAGATAGCCTCCGCGATCGTCCCGTGCAGGAGATATATTCCCGTCGTTAACAGCACCGGCCAGGAATCCGCGCCGGACAGCAGCAGGAGCTGGCTGGCGTCGATAGCCTCCGCCACGCCGACATTGAAGACCGCCGCGCTCAGCCCGCCCGCGAGGACAACGTCGATGAACCCAGCGAGAGCACGCCGGGGGAGGTCCGCGAGCCTCGTCCCCGTCGGCGGCGTAGCCTGCGCGGGAGTCTCCGGTTTGAGCAGGAAAAGCAGCACGCCCAGCATTACCGCGCTGAGCAGGAACCCGACCATCCGCAGATCCGCCGGGGTCAGCGGCGGGCCGAACCTCACCGGCCCCTCGAACAGGACACGCCCCGTCACTCCCGAAACAACCGCCAGGCTCAACCGCCCGGGCGATTCTCCGTCGGTCCAGAAAACCGCGACGTTGTCGCCCAGCCGAGCGACGGCAGGCTCGGCGCCGAAGGTCTCGATGTCGGCCAGATCGTGGATCCGTTCGCCGCGCACGAGCCTGAGCGTCACACCCGAACCGGTCCGCTCCGGCAGGACTATCCCGGTCGGGACCGCGATCACCGCGGGGTCGAGCGCATCCACGTGCAGCGGCTCGCGTCGCCAGTCGCCTTCGAGTGAATCGAGCCGCCACATCGCGGCGCCGGTTTCGTCGCGCCCGAGCACCGCCAGCGATGCGCCCATCGCCCGGACCAACCCGGCCTCCGCGCCGCCGGGGCCGACGACGCTCAGCCACTCGTTCCTGGCGAGCACGCGGAGTTGCGATCCACCGCCTTCATGCACGAGAGCCGCGAGCCCGAGCGCGGTGTCGGCGGCGTCGATCAATCGCCCCGTCGTCACCAGCGGCGGTTCGGCGGCGTAACGGTCGGCGGGATGGAAGTGGACCGCGGACACACCGCCGGGCGCCGAGCGCGACACACTGCGCAGCGAGCGCACCGGGTGCTGGAGCGACCCGCCCGCCTCACTCGGTTTATATATAAGGATCAGCCGATCGCCGAAGCCGGTCATCACCACCGGCGGCTCGACGAGCGTGTGCCCGCGCATCGTATCGACCGCTCCGACCGTCGCCGACGCTCCGATGTGATGCACCTGCCCGACGCGGACGGACTCGCCGTTGCGCGCCGGCGAGGTGGGAACGTCGATCGGGCCTACGAACCAGGCATGATCCGATGTCCCCGCGGCGATCGGTTTCCAGCCGGAATCCTGCCCCGCAGCGCGAACGTCCCCGGCGCCCCACGCCGCGATACATGCGGCTAGCGCGACGCCGACGACCGCGATTTTGCATGCCGGTACTATCATTATTCGAGCGCCGGGCGATCGCAGCCGTGGTCCAGGTCGATGATCTCGCTCGGTCGGAAGATCGCGCGCAAGGCGTCGAAATCGAACGCGGCGTCGCTGAGCCGGCCGCGCCGGAACGAGCCGTCCTCCATGTCCGCCAGGTGCAGCGCGACGCGCGTCCCGCTGGTTTGATGCCTGATCTCGACGCGCGAAGCGAGCGTCGGGAAGAACCCCCCGACGCCGCCGAGCCGGACGTTCGCGTAGCGATCAAGAGTGGCGACGATGGCGTCGCCCGGGTCGCGCCCTTCGATCTCGACGCGTGCGGGCAGCATCGATCGCGCGTCGAAGTGGATTCGCTCCTCAGTGCCGGCACGATCGAATACCGCGACAACCGCCCGGCCGTCGGCGCTCCACGCCGTGACCCCGCCGGACTCGGGGATCGCGGTCAGGCCCATGAGGTCGAGCATCCGGGCGGGGTCCGCGGGCAGGCCGAGCGATTCTGCGCACGGCTTGTCGGTGTTCTCGAACCGCCCGACCGCGACGCGCGGCGTGTCAAACTTATCAAAGAACCAGAACCGTTCTTCATCGCTCCCGAGCCAGGCGTAGGTCTCACCTAGTTTCCCGATCGAGAGCGCGACGCCGCCCGGTCGGCGGACCTGGAAATGGCCCTCGCCCTGTTCGCGCCGGGCGCGACCGCGATCGTCGGTGTACCACAACTCGACGACGGCCCGGGCCCACACACGCGCCAGCCGACCTACGCGTTCATTATGAGCCGCCGCGAATGTTTCATACGCCGGTGGAGGCTCTGTGCGCGTGATGGGTCGCGACGCCGAGACGCACCCGCCGATCAACGCCGAGAACATGAGCAGGATCGCGCCCGCCGCGGTCGCGCCTCTCACGCCTCACCCCGGAGAGTCTGCCCGAGCATCTCCATCGCCGCGGCGATCGCCTCGGCGTCCATGCCGGGATCGGCGACCTCTATCGGGGTTTCTTCTTTCGCGCTCCCTCTGCGGACGAGCAGCATCACACGCTCGCCGTTGCGCTCCGCCGACCCGACCTGCCGGTACATCCGCCGGCGTACGAGCAGCAGCGCGAGCACATACCTGAACGCCCGCAGGCGATTGTCCCCGTCCGCGTCGAGCGATTCGAACAGCCCGGCGATCTCGTCGTCATCGAGAAACGGGGAAGGCTTCGCGTTCGGCTCAGGGACGACCCGGCGCCAGTAGCAGAACAGCCCCGCCGGGACGCCGCCAATCGCGACGATCCCGTCCCACTCAGTCGCCGCGTAATCCCGACGCTGGAACGCGCCCGTCTCGGCGTCCTCGAGCATGACCGCGACCGTCCGCTCGCCAGGTTCGAGCGCGCGACCGCTCGCGGCACACACGCCGGTGAACCTACCGAGATCGAACGGGGCTGAGGTTGAAGCGCTCATCTGCACGCGGGATTTCGAGCGGGCCTCTCGCCCGCGCCGATCAGTGTACCCCGGCGCCGCGACCCCGCGAGGCTCACAAAGCCTCGAAGAATCGCCGGCTCGTCCCGCCCTCTCCGATCATCGCCCGGACCTCGGCGCCGCACTTCGGACACCGGCCCGAATACGCCGAACCGTCCCGCACGCGGTAGATCCGCACGTAGACATGGCAGCAGCGGAACCAGACGCTGAGCCAGGGTCGCGCCGCGGGCGTACCCCTTCCCGTCGTCTCACCGGCGCGGTCAGGCGCCGTGCCGCCGGTCGATTCGACGCCGCGAATCTCGACATGATCGCGTTGATCGCGCACAAAGCCCACTATCGGCCGCCGCGACACCCCGCCTTGACC
>CAZTEE010000152.1:0-1596 GCA_964611775.1 uncultured Phycisphaeraceae bacterium
CCCCGCCACAATCGCCGCCCGTCTCTGCCGCGAGAAGTCGTTCCTCTTCCGCCCGCTCTCGCGCTCACACTCCGCGATGGCGCCCGCGTTCGAGGACGACGCCGCGATCACCGACGCCGCTCGCCGCGCCGCCGCCACCGGCGACCGCAATGCCCTCCTCGACTACCTCCGCGCCCGTCGAACCGCCTGACCCCACCTCCCCTTCTCCCCAATCTCCGCCTCCCCCTCTCCCCCCGGCAGAGGGGGCTGGAGGTGAGGGGAAATCGCCCGAACAGCCTCCTCACCAACTCCTCCACCAAACCAAAAACAACCCCAAAGGAACCTTACCCATGCCCTTCACCGGAAAAGCAACCTACTCCGCCGGCCCGAACCTCCCCGAAATCGCCGAGGACGTCTCCGACATCATCGGCATCATCAGCCCCTTCGAAACCCCCTTCCTCGACCACCTCGGCGACCCCCGACGCGAAGCCCGCAGCACCGTCCACGAGTGGATCGAAGACGCACTCCTGCCCAACACCGACGCAATCAACCAGACCTCATTCACCCCCAGCGCCACAACCGCAACCAGCGTCACCGTCGACAACGGCCCGCGCTTCCGCCCCGGCGACATCATCAAAGCCGCGGACTCTTTCGAAGTGATGCTCGTAACCGCCGTCGCGACGAACACCCTCACCGTCGTCCGCGGCTACGGCGCCACCACGCCCGAACCACTCGCCGACAACCTGAAAATCCTCATCATCTCAAACGCCGCTCTCGAAGGCGCCGACGCGCCCGCCGCCCGCTTCACCAACCGTGTCCGCAATAGCAACTTCACTCAAATCTTCTCCGCCACCGTCGAAGTCTCCGGCTCGCAGCGCGCCGCCAACACCATCGGCGTCCAGGACGAACTCGACTTCCAGATCCAGGAACGCCTCCGCGAACTACTCCGCGATCTCGAAAACACCGTCGTCAACGGCGTCGCCCCAGCCGCCGACCCCCAAGGCTCCGCAACCACTCGCCGATCAATGAACGGCGTGCTCCCCTCCCTATCCACCAACCGCTTCCAGCCCAACACCGGCCCCATCCCCCCGGGCGCCGGCCTCAGCGAAGACGGCCTCAACGAAGCCGTACTCAACGCCGCCATCCGGCTTATCTGGGAACAGTCCTCCGCCACCATCGACACCATCCTCGTCCCGGGACTACAGAAACGTCTTATTAACAACTTCGCCAGCGACAAACGCGGCTTCTCACCCGCAGACACACGCTTCCGAGACCTCGTCTCCGTCTACGAATCAGACTTCGGCGTCGCCCGCGTCATCCTCTCCCGAGCCGTCCCCAACGACACCGTCATCCTCCTCGACTCCTCACGCATCGACGTCCTCCCGCTCGTCGGCCGCTCCTTCCAGTTCAAACCCCTCGCCGCCCAGGGCGATCGCGACGCCGGCCAGGTCCTCGGCGAATACACCCTCGAACTCCGCAACGAAAACGCCCACGGCGTGATCACCAACCTCGCCGTCTAACCCCCCCTCTCCCCCTGGGAGAGGGGGCCGGGGGGAGAGGGACTCCGCCTCCCCCTCTCCCCTGGGAGAGGGGGCCGGGGGGAGAGGGACTCCCCGC
>CAZTEE010000152.1:1606-4626 GCA_964611775.1 uncultured Phycisphaeraceae bacterium
CCCCCCAACACCCCCCCCCGCCTCCTCCCGCCCCCCCGCAGTCGGCTCACCAGCCGACGCGGGGTTTACGAAACCAAACATAACAACACAAAACAACTCAGCAGCCCTGACCCAGTGGCCCAATCCAAGTGGCCCATCCCCAGTGGCACGGGCGTCCCGCCCGTGCGCAACCCAATCTCTCCCCCGGAGCCAGCCATGCCTTTCGCTCGAGACCGCGACCTTCTCCCCTTCGAGCCGAACCTCTTCCGCGACATCGCCTGGGCCGGCCAGCGCCGCATCGACCTGCCCTCCGCGACCCGCACCGGCACGACCCTCATCGCCACCGGCGCCGACTTCATCGCCGCCGACATCACCGCCGGCGCCGTCGCCGTTCACGCCGGCGTCACGCTCGAAGTAATCGACCGCTTCAGCGCAACACAACTTACAATCTCCCTGCTGCGCGAATCCCCGAACTCCCCCGCTATCCCGCCGCCGCCCGCGACGAACGCGCCGCTGACGATCACCTCGTTCATGCCACAGATCGCCGCGATCCACGACACTCTCCTCCGCGCCCTGGGCATCGAGCCGACCGACCCCGACGCGACCCCGAGCGCCGCGGACATCACTAACCCCGCCGCGATCGCCCGCCTCGAAGCCCTTGGCGCCCTCCACCTCATCTTCACCGCCGCCGCCGCCACCGCCGACGATCGCTCCATCCTCTGGACCAAAGCCAACCTCTACCGCGACCGCTTCGCCGCCCTCCGCCGACGCCTCGCCGTCGGCGTAGACCTCGACGGCGACGGCCTCCCCGACGCCACCCGCCGCCTCAACACCCTCCACCTCATCCGCGCCTGAGTAATCTTATGATTTTTCTAAACCCACAACTCGTCACGCTCGCCGGCGTCGCCCTCCCCGGCGTCCGCGCGATCGCCGTCAGCCGCCGCGCCGAGCGCCTCGTCCTCTCATTCACCGACCTCGGCCCGCACCCCGCGTTCGCCGACGCCCCCGAACAGCGCACCACTATCACCGTCCGCCGCGACCTGCTCGACGCCGCCGACGACCCCGTCTCGACCGTCCTCCCCGGCGACCAGGCCGAACTTTCATTCACAACCTCCCCCAACGCATCCGACGCCGGCGCCCGAATATTCGCCGCCAGCGTCGTCGTCACCGCGATCGAGTCCGACCTCCGACGCGACTCCGACGCCGTCCAGACCATCACCTGCATCCTCATCTCGCCCACCGGCGCCGAGGACCCCTTCTCGCCCGTCACCGAGCAGGCGCCGCCCAACAACCCGCCCGGCGACGAACCCGACCCCGCCGACCCCGGCTCAACCGACCCTTCAGGAGGCCCCACATGAGCACCATCGCCGGCCAAGCGCTCTTCAACTCCGGCCCGCACCGCTTCATCCTCAAACCCCTCGGCACTCTCTTCGTCCCGCCACTCGTCTTCGACCCCATCCAGACCACAACCGAACTCGTCGGCCCGCTCGAACTCGCCATCATCCAGACCGGCCGTCTCATCGCCCCCGCCGAAGCCGACCTCTGGTCCCAGGTCGACCTCATCCGCGTCCGCGCCGAAGCCCGCCTCAATGGAACGCTCATCGACAACAACAACATCTCCTGGCTCAACATGACCCTCTTAAGATTCGTCCCCGAGGACCGAGTCGATCGCGGCCGCGCCATCTCCCTCGCCTACCGCGCCGACTACATCCGACTCGCGCCGTGATGAGTCACCAGGCGCCAGGCGTCCATCACGAAGAGTCGATCGTAAGCGATGAATCACCGGAGCCTGTCTCCCGGCTCCTGATGCCCAATACCCTATGGAACAGGATTTAATCACACTCGTCTCCCAGTTCGGCGCCGCGGGCCTCATCGCCGGGATGTGGCTCGTCGAACGCCGCCACGCCGCCCGCCGCGACGTTCAACTCACCGAGGCCCACGATCGCCTGCGCGAGCAGAAGGTCGCGCTCGACCAGCTCCTAGCAGTCGTCACAAGCAACACCCGGGCCGCTTCGTCACTCGAAGCCGCCCAGCGCGCCCTGCTCGACTACCTCCGCACACGCGACACCGACCGCGACCGCCGCGACTCCGATCGCTCCGCCGCATGATCGGCCGCGCCCGCCGCGCCGATACACTTGCATTCCGATGCGCAGCGCACGCACAACAACCCGTCTCGCCCTCGGCGCCGCCACCATCCTTACCCTCGGCTGCGCATCGCAGCGCCCGGCCCCGCCCGCAACCCTCGAACCCGATTCTTCCCCGGCGCCGGTGCGCACGCAGACTCCGCCGCCGAACCCGATCTTCACACCCGCGCGTGTCCGCATCCACCCGCTGACGCGCTTCGTGCGCCCCGCGACGCCCGGCGAACCTGCCCGCCTCCACGCGCACATCGAACTCATCGACCCCTGGGGGCTGCCCGTCCGCGCCCTAGGCGTGCTGCGCCTCATCGCCCGCTTCGACCCCGCCGAAGCCGCACGCATCGCCGGCGAACTACCCGAGTTCCCCGGCGTGCTCGTATGGACCATCGACATGTCCAACCCCGACGCCAACGCAACACGTTTCTACGACCGCGTGACGCGCACCTACACAGTCACGCTCACGAACGACGCGCTGACGCTCGCCGAGCGCCCATTCACGCTCGAAGCGTTCTTCGATTCTCCCGCCGCCGCCGCCCTCCCCGCGACGGCCAGGATCGCCCCCTGAACAGACCCGAATCGGCTTAACTACAACATCACTTTCCCCCGCGATGCGTGGCGCCCCGACTTATGTGCATCCCCCGGTAATATAAAAACCCGCGGCGGTTCGCCCGCCGCGGGTTATTAAGTTGTCGCGATGTTCGCCCGGCGTCGGCCTTACGGCGTCTGCCCGAACTTCGAAATCAGCGTCAGCAGGTCCGTGCCGTCGACGATCCCGTCCTGGTTGAAGTCCGCCAGCACGTCGTCCGTCCCGTAGCGCGACAGCAGGATCGTCAGGTCGCTGGCGTTGATGACGCCGTCAAGGTTGAGATCGCCCTTGACCGCTTGCACCATCATCGCCTGATC
>CAZTEE010000153.1:0-4572 GCA_964611775.1 uncultured Phycisphaeraceae bacterium
CGTGATCGCGTCCGTGACGCCGGTGCGCAGCGATTGCGCCGCGTGCTCGGCGTCGTCGATCAGCGACCGCAACTGCTGCGCGTACTCACGGAACGCGACGGAGTCGATCAGCCGGGGCGAAATAAAGATATCACCGATCGCGGGCCGGCTTTGCTGCGGGCTGTCCGTGCGAGCCTCGGCTGGTTTCGTCTCGACAAGCGGCCGGGCGGGGTCTGCTAGCGTCGGGTGCGCGTGGTTCATGTGCGGTCCCGGGGCGGTGGGGATCGGTCAAGGCGGAACGTCGTCCGGGCGATACGATCACCCGGTGAAGAAACCCCGAGCACATCCCATGCCGAGCGGCGATCCGGACCCCCTCCGCGACGCATCGCGCGGCGAACGTCTCCAGCGCGTCCTCGCCGACGCCGGCGTAGCGTCGCGTCGCGCCTGTGAGGAAATGATCACCGCCGGGCTTGTCTCGGTCAACGGCAGGATCGTCGACACGCTCCCGGTATGGGTCGATCCGCTGACGGATGAGATCACCGTCGAAGGTCGGCGCCTGCCCAAACCCGAGCGGACCGTGTGGGTCATGCTCAACAAGCCCCGGCGTTGCGTCTCGACCTGCGACGACCCCGACGGACGCCGAACCGTTGCCGATCTCGTCACGCACCCGCTCGCGCGACGGCTGTTCCCCGTCGGCCGGCTCGACTACGAAACCTCCGGGCTGCTCCTGCTGACCAACGACGGCGATCTGGCCAACCGTCTGACGCACCCGCGTTTCGGCGTCGAGAAAACTTATCTTGTCAAAGTTAAAGGGAGGGTGGAAGAGGAGGCCGTCGAGCGGCTCCTCCGCGGCGTGCACCTCGCGCACCGGCGCGACGGCGCGACCGTCGGCGGGGGCGCCGCGACCGCGTCCGGCGCCCGCGTCACACGACGGGAGCGGGACAAGACAACTCTCGAAATCACACTCCGCGAAGGGCGCAACCGGCAGGTCCGGCGGATGCTCGCGGACCTCGGCCATCCCGTCGTCAGGCTCGAACGTGTGCGCATCGGCCCTCTTAAACTAAAGGGTCTGCGCCGCGGCGAGTGGCGCGAACTCACACGCGACGAACTCGCGACGCTGCGCCGATCTTCTAAGCCTGCTCGGCCCGCGCCGAAAGAACAAGGGACTCGCAGACAGCGATGAACCCGGCGAGGTCGATCCCGGCGGTCCTGCGCGCGTGGGTGAACAGCCCCGAGGCGGAGTTGACGCGCTGGCGCCGGGCGCTGGTCAACGCTGCGGCGCTGGGCTGGCACTGCGCGGTGATGCTGCGCCGCGACCGGGCGCCGCAGATGGCCGCGGCGCTGGCGTACCGGACGATATTCGGGTTGATCCCGACGCTGGTGCTATCGCTGATCGTGCTGCGATTCTTTTATCCCGACTCGATCGCCGAGCCGTTGCGCAGGCTGCTCGACGCGGCGGGGCTGTCGGACCTGACGATCGAGAGCGCCGACGACGCCGCCGTTCCGACGGTGCAGCCGGTCGGCGAGTGGATCGAATCGCTCGTGGCGCGCATCGGGGAACTTAACTTCGCCGCGATCGGCGTCGTCGGCGTCGGTGTGCTGATCTACGCGGCGCTGTCGCTGATGACGCAGGTCGAGCAGTCGTTCAACACGATCTACAAAGCGCCGACCGGGCGGAGGCTCGTCGCGCGGCTGACACAGTACTGGACGATCCTGACGCTCGGGCCTCTCGGCGTTTTCGGGAGTTTCTGGCTCGGTGACCGGGGCCGGGCGGCGCTCGAGACGCTCGGCGCGGGGCGGGCCCTCAACGCGCTCGGCGCCGCGCCGGCGCTGGCGGCTTCGTGGCTTGCGCTGCTCCTCGCGTATGTCGTCATACCCCACGCGCGCGTGCGGCTGCGGCCGGCGCTCGCGGGCGCGTTCGTCGCTGCGGTCCTGTGGGAGGCGGGAAAGTGGGGCTTCGGGCTGTACGTCGGGCTAACCACGGGCTACTCGAGGTTCTACGGTTCGCTCGGGCTGCTCCCGATCTTTCTTTTGTGGGTATATATCACATGGCTTATAATCCTCTTCGGGCTTGAACTGGCGTACGCGTCACAGCACCACGACCGCGGGATGGCGCTGCTGACGAGAGGGAGCGGGCAGGACGAGCCTCGCGCGGACACCGCGCTCACGGTTTCCGTGCTCGCGGTGGTCGGAGGCGCATTCGCGCGGGGCGATTCGGTGTCGGCTGCCGAGACGGCGCGGGCTGTCGGTGTCGCGCCAGACGCCGCCGCGGGGATGCTCGCGGCGCTGGAGCGGGCCGGGCTAGTGCATCAACGAGAGCAGCCCGACGACGCGCCCGCGGCATGGACGCTCTCATTGCCTCCCGAGCGCATCGAACTCGCGAGGGTGTCGGAGCGTTTCTCGGCTGCCGAGCCGCGCGATTCGCCTCTCGCCGCGGCGGGGGCGAGAATCATCCGTGATTCCATCCGCGCGGGGCTGCAAGAGAAGACCCTCGCCGATGTGCTCGGCGAGATCAGCGATACAAAGTGATGATTCTTCGTGTGTTCCTATCGGATTCGCTGCGAGAACAATGGGCCCGGCCTTGTGTGTAGGATGCCGCGATGAATAGCGAAGGGCTTTCGATTCTTGCTGTGAACATCGGCTCGACGCGCGTCGCAGCGGGCGTGATTGATGCGGGCGAAGTGCGCGATCACTCTCACACCCCGGCGTCGGACGTCGCGGCGACTGTGGAGCGGCTCGCGGACCTGGCGCGCACTATCGATCCCGGCGCCGGCGCCGTGGCGATCGCGTCGGTCAACCCGCCGGCGTCGGCGGCGATCCGGGCGGCGCTCGACGCGGCGCTCGGCGGCGCGATCGGGGTCTACACGCTCGGCGTGGATATCCCGGTAATTCTGCCGCACACGCTCGGCGAGCAGCACACGACCGGGCAGGACCGCATGCTCAACGCGCTCGCCGCGTTCGACATGATGCGCGAGGCGTGCGCCGTCATCGACGCCGGCACCGCGGTCACGGTCGACTTTGTCGACGGCGCCGGCGTGTTCCAGGGCGGGGCGATCGCGCCCGGCGCGCGGATGCAACTTAACTCGCTGCACAGCGGGACCGCGACGCTCCCCGAGGTGGATCTCGCCGCGCCCGACCCCGCCGAGGTCTACGCCAAGACCACCCGGCAGGCGATGCTCCACGGCGTGTACTTCGGCGTGCGCGGGATGGTCCGGCTGCTGGTCGAGCGTTACGCCGAGAGTTTCGGCGCCTACCCGCGTGTGATCGCCACCGGCGGCGACGCTCCGCTCATCTTTGACGGCGACGAGTTCATCGAACGGATCGTTCCTGATCTTACATTGCGCGGCATCGGGGTCGCGGTCCGCGCGGCGACGGAAGAAGACGAGTGAGCACCGGGCAACCGTCGGCGTGGTTCCGTGTCGCGACGCCCGCGGCGCCGGGCGCGATCGCGGTCATCGAGATCGGCGGCGACGTGGCCGGCGCCCTCGCTGCGATCGGCGTGCACGGGATCGACGCGGGGAGTGTCGGGCTGCGCGACATCGCCGGCGTTGATGTGTGCGTGGTGGCGCGGCGGGGCGAGCGGTTCGCTGTTATCACGCCGCACGCGGGCGTGGGGGTTGTGCGGGAGATTTCGCGTGCGCTCGCGACGGCGGGTTTAGAGCGTCTGGATTCGCCGGACGTGCTCGCGTCGCATCCGGAAGCGGCGGATCTGGTGGAGGCTTTGATGCTTGCGACTCTGCCGAACGCGGAAAGCCCCGCTGCGGTGGATCTGCTCCTGGCGCAGCCGGGGCGTTGGCGCGCGTGGGATGATCGGCGGCATTCGATCGAGAGCGTTCGTCGCGTGTCGCGATTCCTGGACCGGTTGATCCGGCCGGCGCTCGTGGTCGCGGCGGGCCGACCGAACGTCGGCAAGAGCACGCTCACGAACGCGCTGGCGCGGTCGGCGGTGTCGATCGTCGCGGACGAGCCGGGGACGACTCGTGACCATGTCGGCGTGTCGCTGGAACTGCCGTCGCGGGCCGGGGGTGTTGTTGTGCGGTGGGTCGACGCGCCGGGTGTGCGCGAGTCGGCGGATTCTGGCGACGAGATCGAAGCCGAGGCGGTGCGGCTGGCGCGGGCGGTGATCTCGTCGGCGGACCTGGTTGTTCTGTGCGGCGACTCGGCGAGCGGATTCGCGCCGGCGGAGGAACTCGGCGCGCCGGCGGGCGCGCCGATCTTACATGTTGCTACGCGTTGCGACCTCGGCGTCGCGGAGGGCGCCGAGATCGAAACCGCGGCGAAAGTCGGCGTCGGTTTGGCCGAGTTGGCGGCGGCGATACGTCGGGCGCTGGTCACGGATGAGGCGCTCGAGTGGGACGGGCCTTGGCTCTTTGATGATCGGCTGCCGGGCGTGCGGGGCGCCGCGGCGGAGGTGTGAACCCGCGGCGTCGGGCCCGAGCCGGCGCAGCGGTCGATGGGTGTGTCGAGGGATTTAGATCATCTTGCGTAATGTTGTTCCCATGCCTCGCACGGGCGAGACGCCCGTGCCACTGTTCTATGCCGTGCCACCGAGTTCGGTCCTCCGAACTCGGTGCTTCATGCCGGGTGTGGCGG
>CAZTEE010000154.1:0-4531 GCA_964611775.1 uncultured Phycisphaeraceae bacterium
GTGGCGCCGACTTTGGCCGGATCTGACCTGGATATCAAGGGGTTTTTCCGTGGACCGGGCGACTTACGCCGGCACCTGGTGCGGGCGGTTCGGCATGCGCACATCGCGGACGACGCGGCCGGGTGGCTGCTGGTGGCGGCCATAATGCAGGCGGACGGCCGCGGCCGCGACGCTCTCCGCATGATCGAGCGGGCGTCCGCCCTCGGCCTGGACGCCGAGATCGTCGACGCCTGGCTTGCGCTGGCGCCTTGAACGGGCACTTTCACCCGCGTCCGTAGGCCCCGGCTTGCAATCCTGTGCAGGATCGGTAGACTCGGCGGTTCGCCGCTGTGCGCCGGTAGAACCCGGTCGGGCGGCGTTAAACAAGAAACCGCAGGCACCACCGCGGGCGCTCTTCGCCGACTTGCGCCGGGTGGGAGGTGGAGGACCATGGCGAAGAAAGAAATAACCAAACGGTTCAAGATCAACGCGCCGGGCGGCAAGGCGACCCCGGCCCCGCCGCTGGGACCGATTCTCGGTGGTTCCGGCGTCAACCCCGGCCAGTTCATCCAGCAGTTCAATGCCGCCACCGGCCACCTCAACGGCAAAGTCGTCGGCGTGGTGGTCACGGTCTACGCCGACCGCTCGTTCGAGTTCGAGGTCAAGTCCTCGCCGGCGTCCGTGCTCATCAAGGAAGCCGCGGGCATCAGCGCCGGGTCGGGCGAGCCGCAGAAGATCGTCGGCAAGATGACTTGGACCCAGGCGCGCGCGATCGCGCAGGAAAAACTAAGCGACCTTAACGCCGTGGATGTCGACGCCGCCGCCCGCATGATCGCGGGGACGGCTCGTTCGATGGGCGTCGAAGTGGTGGAGGGCTGATCGTCATGGCGAAAATCAAAGCAGCCCCGACACGTTCACTCCGCGGCTACGGCCGGCGCATGCGCGAGAACCTCACGGCCGCGCCCAACACGCCGCTCGACCCCGCCGACGCCGTCAAATCTCTGCGCACGTTCAAGGCGCCTAAGTTCGATCAGACCGTCGAGATCTGCCTGCACCTCGGCATCGACCCCAAGCACGCCGACCAGGCGATCCGCGGCTCGATCGCCTTGCCGAAAGGCATCGGCAAAGCCAAGCGCGTCATCGCGTTCTGCACGCCGGACCTTGCTAAGAAGGCGCTCGCTGCGGGCGCGATCAAGGCGGGCGGCGAGGATCTGGTCGAAGAAGTCGAGAAAGGTTTCTTCGACTTTGATGTCGCCGTCGCCAGCCCGGACATGATGCGCGTCATCAGCAAGCTCGGCCGGGTGCTCGGTCCGAAGGGCCTGATGCCGTCTCCCAAGGCCGGGTCCGTCACGTCCGACGTTGTCACCGCGGTGTCCGAGTTCGCCGCGGGCAAGATCGAATACCGCAACGACAAAGGCGGCAACGTCCACGCTGTGGTCGGCAGGATGTCATTCCCCGACACCGACCTGGTCGAGAACATGACCCACTTCATCGGCGCGATCGAGCGGGCCAAGCCCTCGAGCGTCAAGGGCAAGTTCATCAAAAAGATCACTCTTAAAGGGACTATGACGCCCGGCGTGACCGTCGCACACCAGCAGGCGGAATGACCCACACGAGCTCCCGACTCATAGAACGACTCAGAGAACGACCATGAGCAAGCCAGTCAAAGAATTGATAATGCGGGATTACGCCGACCGACTCGGCGGTGTCGAGGACGCGCTCGTAATCTCCATCCGCGGCGTCGGCGCGAACGAGAACAATCGTCTCCGCCAGGGGCTGGCGCAGAAGCAGATCCGCGTCACGGTCATCCGCAACTCGCTCGCCAGAGCCGCGTTCTCCGAGACCGGCCTGGCGGGCCTCGGCCCGGTCCTCGAAGGGCCTTCGGCGCTCGCTTACGGCGCCGAGAGCGTGATCGACGTCGCCCGTGAACTAGTGAAGTGGGCGAAGGAGATCAAGCAGCTCGAACTCAAGGGCGCGGTGCTCGACGGGCAACTCTTCGCCGGCGCCGCGGGAGTCGAAGCGCTGAGCAAGTATCCGACGCGCGAGGAGGCGATCGCCAAGGCCGTCACGCTGATTCTCAGCCCCGGTCGCAACCTCATGGCGCAGATCAAAGGCCCCGGCTCGCGTGTCGCAGGCCTTATCAAAGCGATCGAAGAAAAACTGGAGAACAGCGAGACGATCTCCCGCGTCGGCTGACGCTGCGGGATCGGCTCGAAACACATACGCGACATCCGGTTCGGACTGGCCCTCGGGTTAAAGGTCGGGCGTCCGGCCCCTCTCCGAACCGAATCGCCGGCGGCGTGAAGAATCGCCGTCGGGCATAAGAAGGAATCAGGCAACCATGAGCGACACCGCGACCGCGACGAAAGAGTTCGCCGCAAAGATCAGCAAACTCGGGGACGACCTCGCCGGTCTGACCCTTAAGGAAGCCGTCGACCTCGGCGATTACATGAAGGACACCTACGGGATCGAAGCCGCTGCGGGCGGCGCGGTCATGGTCGCGGGCCCGGCCGCGGGCGGCGGCGCCGAGGAGGAGGCCGAGAAGACCTCCTTCGATGTCGTCCTCACATCCGCGGGCGACAAGAAGATCGGCGTCATCAAGGTCGTCCGAGAGATCACTTCGCTCGGCCTGAAAGAGGCGAAAGATCTCGTCGACGGCGCGCCCAAGCCGGTTAAGGAAGGCGTCACCAAGGAAGAGGCCGACGACATCAAGGCCAAGCTCGAAGAGGCCGGCGCCAAGGTCGAGATCAAGTAATCCTTCCCCGGCAAGGAATCGAACCGAGCCGGCAACCAGAACAGGCGGAACACCCCGTCCGATCGGGCGGGGTGTTCTTCGCCGTTACGCCCCGCTTGCAAGAGCGGCGCCAACCGCGTATACTCTAGGATTCGAGACAGACACTCGGACACTCGGCGGCGACCTTGCACACACTGCCCTCTGCGGATCGGACCGGCCCCCCGGAACCGGTTCTCCCTTCCATCGCGAGGAGATCGATGGCTGCGACCAACGTGCGCGATTACTCCAAGCGCGGCGACGCGATCCCCGTTCCCGATCTCACCACCGTTCAGCGACGAGCATACGAACGATTCCTACAGATCGGGAAGTCACCGGATCAGCGCGACCCCGCGCTCGGCCTGGAAGCCCTCATGCACGAGGTCTTCCCCATTGTCTCCTACGACGAGACGATGCGGGTCGAATACATCCACTATGACCTCGAACAGGCCCGTTACACGCCCGACGAATGCCGGCAACTGCGCCTGACATTCGGCATGCCGTTCCGCGTCCGTGTACGCCTGACGCGCCAGAACCATCCTGACATCGTCGAGGAAGACATATACCTCGGCGAGATACCCATCATGATGGGCGGGGGCGAGTTCATCGTCAACGGTGCCGAGCGCGTGATTGTCAATCAGCTCCACCGCTCGCCCGGCGTCGACTTCTCCATTATCTCCGCCGAGGCCGACCGCCCGCTCCACTCCGCGCGCATCATCCCCGAGCGCGGCTCGTGGATCGAACTCGAAGTCACCAAAAAAGACGTGCTGGTCATGCGCATCGACCAGTCGACGAAGATCCCGACGACAACCTTTCTCCGCTGCCTGGACGATTCGGTCGCTTCGACCGAGGCCATCCTCAGCCTCTTCTATGAGATCAATGAGATCCCCGTCGAGAAACTAGCGCCCGAGCACTGGGCCGCTCAGACCATCATCGACACCGAAACCGGCGAGGAACTCGTCCACGTCGGCCGGCAGATCGGTGAAGCCTTTGAGGCCATCCAAAGTTCAAAGCTTAAAAAAATCCGGGTCATCCAGAACCCGTCCGACCCGCTGATCCTCAACACGGTCGCCGAGGAATCACTCGAACAATTCGACGAGATCGCCGGCTCCGAGCACGAAGCCGCGCTGCTGAAAATCTACACCCGGCTGCGTCCCGGCAACCCGCCGCACGTCGATAAAGCCAGGCAGTTATTCAAGGACAAGTTCTACGACGACGCGCGGTACCGTCTGGGCCGAGTCGGCCGGTTCCGCATCAATCGTAAGTTCGATTTGAACGTCCCCGAGGACCACATGTTCATCCGCGCCGAGGATTTCCTCCGTGTGATGCAGTACCTGCTGGACCTCCGCTCGAAGCGCCCCGATCCCGCGACCGGGCGCCCGATCGCGCAACTCGACGACATCGACCACCTCGGCAACCGCCGGCTGCGAACCCTCGACGAACTCGCCACCGACGAGATGCGCAAGGGCTTCCTCAAACTCCGCAGGACCGTGCAGGAGCGGATGAGCGTCAAAGAGCCGGACGAACTGAGCAAGGTCGCCGACCTTGTAAACTCCAAAGCAATCTCGAGCGCCATCGACTTCTTCTTCGGCCGATCCGAGCTCTCCCAGGTCGTCGACCAGACCAACCCGCTGTCCAGCCTGATACACGAGCGGCGACTGTCCGCGCTCGGCCCGGGCGGGCTGAACCGCAAACGCGCGGGCTTCGAGGTCCGCGACGTGCACATCTCGCACTACGGCCGGATCTGCCCGATCGAGACCCCCGAAGGCACCAACATCGGCC
>CAZTEE010000155.1:0-4493 GCA_964611775.1 uncultured Phycisphaeraceae bacterium
CCGGATTGCGTGCTGTTCTTCCGGATGGGCGACTTCTATGAGATGTTCGACGATGACGCGGTGCTGGCTCATCGTGTGCTCGGGATCACGCTGACCGAGCGCACCGCGGGCGTCCCGATGGCGGGCGTGCCGTATCACGCGGTGGACGGGTATCTAAGGAAGATGGTCGCTGCGGGCCACCGCGTCGCGGTCTGCGAGCAGGTTCAGGACCCGCGTGAGGCGACCGGCGTCGTCGAGCGCGCCGTGGCGCGGGTGCTAACGCCGGGGACGCTCAGCGACGACGGGCTTCTCGACGCGGCGACTCCCGCGTGCCTGGCGGCGGTCGCGTTCCTCGACGCGGGCGACGCCGCCGACGGGCGCGTCGCCGCCGCCGTCGCGGACGTCTCGACCGGCGCGTTCACCGTCTTCGAAACCACGTCCGACCGCATCGCGGACGAGCTCGTGCGCAGCGGGGTGCGCGAGGTTCTCTTCGCGCAGACCGCGACCGGCGAGACGCCGCCCCGCGCCGAACGGCTGCTCGATGCGGTCGGCGTCCCGGGGACGCCGAGGCCGGCGTGGGAGTTCCGGCCCGCCGAGGCGCTCGAAGTCCTTACATCACATTATCGTGTGTCTTCACTCGCGGGGTTCGGGCTGAACGACGACTACCCGGCGGTCTCGGCCGCGGGCGCAGCCCTTAAATATCTCATCGACACGCAGTCGCCCGACCCGAACGCGGCGCGGGCTGCCCTCGCGCATCTCGCGCCGCCGACCCGCGCTAACCCCGACGACGCGCTCACGCTCGACGCCACGAGCCTGCGCGCTCTCGAAGTCGAACGCACGATGCGCGGCGGGGACGCCGACGGGTCGCTGCTCGGCGTCTTCTCGGGGCGCGACGGCGGCCGAACCCCGATGGGCCGCAGGCTCCTGCGCGACTGGCTCGTCCGACCGCTCGCCGATCGCGCAGCGATCGAGGCCAGGCAGGCCTGCGTCGCGGCGCTTTTCGAGGATTCACGCGCCGCGACGGCGCTCGACGAAACACTTACAAACATGCAGGACGCAGCCCGGATCGCGGGTCGGCTGGGCGTCGGGCGGGCCACCCCGCGCGATCTGGTCGCGCTCGGCGTCGCGCTGTCGCGGCTCGGCGGGCTGCGCGACGCGATCGCCGCGACGCCCGCGTTCGCGGGATTCGCCGCGACACTGGACGGGCAGCGTGAGGCGCTCGCGCCGCTGGCCGAGGAGATCGCGCGGCTGTGCGTGCCCGACCCTCCCGGGCATCTGCGCGACGGCGGCGTGATCGCCGACGGCGTGGACGCGGAACTCGACGAGGCCCGCGCCATGCAGCGCGATTCGGCGTCGTACCTCGCGGATTATCAGTCCCGGCTTATCGCCGAGCACGGGCTGCCGGGGATCAAGGTCGGGTACAACCGCGTGTTTGGTTATTATATCGAACTAACCGCTGCTCAGGCGCGGTCCGCGCCGGCGTCGTTCATCCGCAAGCAGACGCTCAAGAACGCGGAGCGGTACATCACGCCGGAACTCAAGGAGTTCGAGGAGAAGATCGCGTCGGCGGAGAGCCGGGCGTTGCGGCGCGAGCAGGATCTGTTCGCCGCGCTCGCCGGTCGCGCGACGGAGCGGGCCCCGGCGATCCGCGCCTACGCGGAGACGGTCGCGATGATCGACTGCCTGGCGGCGTTCGCGCGTGTCGCCCGTCGGCGCCGATGGGCACGCCCGGACATCTCCGACGCACCCGTCCTCGATATCCGCGGCGGGGCGCACCCGGTCCTCGAAGCGGCGCTGGGCGATCGCTTCGTCGCCAACGACGCAGCACTCGGAACGCCTGAAAATACAGCGAATCTCGCGCTCATCACCGGGCCGAACATGGCTGGCAAGAGCACCTACATCCGGCAGGTCGCGCTCATCGCGCTGCTGGCGCACACCGGCTCGTTCGTCCCCGCGGACAGCGCGACGATCGGGCTGATCGACCGGATCTTCACGCGTGTCGGCGCGGACGACGCGCTGCACGCCGGGCAGTCGACGTTCATGGTCGAGATGGTCGAGACCGCGAACATCCTGCACCACGCGACCGGGCGGTCGCTCGTCATCCTCGACGAGATCGGCCGAGGGACGAGCACGCTCGACGGGCTGGCGCTGGCGTGGGCGATCGCCGAACGGCTCGCGAGCGGGGGCGACGCGCCGCGGACGCTCTTCGCGACGCATTACCATGAACTTACAACTCTAGAGGAGCAGATCCCCGGCCGCGTGAGGAACCTGCATGTCGTGGTGCGCGAGTGGGGCGACGAGATCGTGTTCCTGCACCGCATCGAGCCGGGCCGGACCGACCGGTCCTACGGCGTGCACGTCGCGCGTCTGGCGGGGCTGCCCGCGCCCGTCGTGGCGCGGGCGCGGGAACTCGTCGATGCGCTGACGGTCACGCACGAGGGCGCGCCGGCGGTCGCGGGCGTTCGAGGCGTCGCGGCGCGAGCGGGGAGCGCGCCGCCGCAACTCTCACTGTTTACGGAATACGTCGAGCACCCGGCGTGCGCGGAGATCCGCGCGCTCGACCTCGACGCGATGACCCCGATGCAGGCGTTCGACGCGCTGCGCGCGATCAAGAAAAAACTCGACGGCTGACACGTTCGACTCCCGGCGCCGTACACTCCCGGCCATGCTTGACGCCGACTTTCTCAGGACGAAGTTCGAAGCCGCCCTCCCGTACGCCGAGTACGTGGCGACCGGGAAGCCCGACCAGCAATCCGCCTGGGCGGATATCTACGCTCAGGCGGAACCGACCGCGGACCAGCGGCGGCTCGTCGCGGGGTTCACGCGCGATATGCACGTGCTTGTGTCCAGCGGCGTGTGGTGCGGGGATTGCGTGCAGCAGTGCCCGCTGATCGCGCGGATCGCGGAGGCTGATCCGGCGCGTGTCCGACTGAGGTTCGTCGACCGCGACGCGCACGCCGACCTCGCGGGGCGGATCCAGATCTGCGGCGGGATGCGCGTGCCGATGGTCGTCGTGATGGCGGAAGACTTCGAGTTCTGCGCGCTGCTGGGAGACCGCTCGCTGACGCGGTACCGGGCGATGGCGGACAGGCAGCTCGGGCCGGCGTGCCCGCTGCCCGGAGCCCCCGTGCCGACGGAAGAACTGCGCGCGACACTGGCCGACTGGCTCGACGACATCGAGCGTGTGCAGCTGATGCTGCGGCTGTCGGCGCGGCTGCGCGAGAAGCACGGGGACTAACGGGCGGGGTCATCCCGCGGCCGCGAGCGGCGCGCACGTGTCCAGAACGCTGTCGGCGATATCCAGCAGCGCGCCGACGCGGTGATCCCAGAGGTGGGCGCGTTCGACCTCGGCCCGGCCCCGCTGCGCGAGTTCCGATGCCGAGGCCCGGTCCGCGAGCAGGCGATCGACCTCGGCGCGGGCTGATTCGGGGGCGCTGGCGTCGAATGTTACGGCGCACGCGAGCGGGGGATTGTCCGTGCTGAAGTGCTTGCGGACCATCAGTCGGTCGTCGGCGACGGTCGCGCAGCCGGCCGCCATGGACAGGAGGATGCGCTCGCTGAAGGACTGCGCGAACTGTGTCGGCCCCCAGGCCAGGCACACCCGGGCGCCGGCCATGGTCTCGGCGACTCGGTCGTAGGGCACGTCGCCGGCGTAGCGGACGGTCCCGGTGCAGAACTCGCGCCAGGCCTCGGCGCCGAATACAGCGGTGGGCACGCCTTGCATCGCCTGCACCAGCGCCACGCGCCGACGCCGATTGAGCGTCGCGCTGACGAGTTGGAACACCGCCGAGGCGAGCGGCCAGTGCCCGGGGATCACTCCGTCGGCCCCGACGGTGATGTCCAGCGCCTGCTCGAACGCCATCCACGGGTGCGCGTACATAAGTTCGACGATCTCGTCGCACGAGCGGAGCAGGCGATCTGGCAGTTTGTTACGGGCGATGTCGAGTTCGGCGGGCGAGTGGATGGAGCCGAGCACGACGAGATCGTGCTCGCGGGCGTGCGTGTCTCCCGGGCGTGCGAGGTGCTCGCGTTCGAGCGCAGAGTGGTCGCTCAGGGCGGAGCGCGGGACGCCGTGCAGCACGTGAACGTGCTTGAGGGTCGGCCAGCGGAGGCGGAGCAGGTGCGCGCCGTCGAGGCACGGGAGCGCCATCCGGAACCGGTCGCACGCGGCGAGCCGATCCATCTGAGCGGCGTTGAGGACCAGCGGGTGATCGACGAAATATTGCAGGAGCGCGACGGGTGTGCCCGACGTGAGCAGCCGTTCCATCAGCGAGCCTTCTTCGGGGAGGAAGTTCCCCCAGAGGAGGATCGCCGGCTCGTTCCTGATCTCGGGCGATGGGTTGCAGACGCGGCCGCGGGCTCGGCAGGCGTCGACGATCTCGGCGCACATCGCGCCGAGAAGCGAATATCGTGAGATCGTCCGGCCGGGCGTGAAGACTGGGTATGACATATGCCGACTATCGGCGCCTCGCGGGGCTATGGTCCAACGGAGGGCGCCGGTCGCGGACTGAGCG